>DASQHH010001002.1:0-2963 GCA_035632195.1 Vicinamibacterales bacterium | reverse complement strand
GCTCGAAGAGTTCCTGAAGAAGCACTGCTCGAACGAGCCGCTGCCCTATAAGGGATAGACGCCGCTCTCAGCCAGCGGCGACACGGACATGGTAATACCCGTCCGATTCATGGACGTGCAGCGGCGCGCCGAACACGCTGCCGAGCGCGGCGCCGCGCAGCACGTCCTCCTTGGCGCCGTCCTCGGCGATCCGCCCGCGTGACAGCAGGATTACCCGTCCGATCTCCGGAATGATCTCTTCGGCGTGATGCGTCACGAGCAGAATCGTGACGCCGCCGCGCGCCAGAGAGCGCACGTCTTCGAGAAAGCGGTGGCGCGCGGCCAGATCGAGCCCGCGCGTCGGCTCGTCGAGAATGAGCGCGCTCGGCCCGTGCACGAGCGCTCGCGCGATGAGGACGCGGCGCGCTTCGCCGGTCGACATCCGGTCGAGCGGCACGTTGGCGAGGTGCGCCGCTCCGACGCGAGCGAGTGCCCGCGCGGCCGCATCTCGCATCGCCGCTGTGATCTCCTGGTGGGCGAACAGTCCGCGGCTGGAGAAGAACCCGGACAGCACCGCGTCGAGGCCGCGCACGCTCCGCCCCGCGCCGTCGGCGCTGCCGTGGACGAAGCGATCGTGCAGGTCGGCGGAAACGATGCCGAGACGCGCGCGGAGCTCGAAGACGTCCCACCGCTCGCGGCCGAAGATCCGGACCGCGGGCACGATGCCCGCGATCGGATACAGCTCGAGCGCCAGCAGCTTCATCAGCGTCGATTTGCCCGCGCCGTTGGGACCAAGAATCGCGGTGTGCTCGCCGGACCGGATCGTCAGCGTCAGCGCATCGAGCACGCGCGCGCCGCCGAGAGCGACGGTCGCGCCGCGCAGCTCGACGATCGGCTCTATCGAATCCTCCAGCCGTTGACCGGGCCGGAATGGAAGAACGCCATCGGCGTGACGACGCCGTCCTTCTTGAAGACGAGGCCGTCTTTCATGACGAACGCGACGCTCTTCAGCGCGTCGATGTCGTCGAGCGGATTGCCGGGCAGCGCAATGAGATCGGCGAAGTTGCCCGCTTTGATCGGGCCGCGCGTCTTGTCGATGTCCGCCACCTTGTATCCGTTGATCGTGATCGCCCGGATGATGTCCGCGTTCGGAATGCCCGCGTCCTTCCACGGCCGCAGGAATTCGAGGACCAGTTCGCCGCGCGTCTTGCCGCGCACGAAGTAGTCGGCGTCGGTCGAGAAGACGCTCTGCACGTGGTTCTCGTACGCGTTCTTGAGGCCGGCGACGGTCCGGTCGTACGCCTGCTGCGACACCGGGTGTCCTTCGAGGCCCATCGGCGTCTCGGTCCCCGCGCGCCAGATGCCCTTCGCCGCCATCTGCTTGTGGAGGTCGTCGTTCAGCGCGCTGCCGTGCTCGATCGACCAGATGCCTCCGTCGATCGCATTTTTCGCGCCCTGCGGCGTCTGCACGTGGCCGGCGACTTTCATGCCAGCCTTCGCGGCCTCGCGGACGAACAGGCGGATCTCGTCCGCCGTGTAGCCGTACGGCTTGCAGTCGACGCAGATCTTGATGACCTTCGCGCCGAACAGGATGTTCTGCCGCACGGCTTTCACGATCTCGTCGGGCGTGTCCGCGTCGAGGTATTCGGGATAGACGATGTTGTGATCTTTCGCCATCTCGGGCGTCGGGAAGAACTGACCGCCCATCCCGCCGATGATGATTCCCGAATTGATCAGCGTCGGACCCGGGAGCCAGCCTTGATCGATCGCCTGACGCAGCGCGCTGTCCGCGTAGTTGCCGTTGTTGCCCAGATCGCGGACGACGGTGAAGCCGGCCGCGAGCATCTGGATGCCGTTGGACGCCGCCTCGATGGCCCGCAGAGCCGTCGAGTCCGCGACATACGTGTAGTAGTAGACGTTGTTCTCGGGCTCGGGCTTGTACGTCAGCGCCAGGTGGTTGTGCGAGTCGACGAGCCCGGGCATGACGGTCATGCGCGACAGATCGATGACCTGTGCGCCGGCCGGTATTGCCACGTTCGCGCCGACGTCCGTGATGCGGTTGCCGGCGACGAGAATGATCTGATTCGTCAGGACGCGGCCGGCCTCGGGATCGAGCAGGCGGCCGGCTCGAATAGCGGTGACAGGCGCCGGCGGCGGCTGCTGGGCGCGGACGACGAAGGGCGCGGCGCCCGCGAGGAGCACCGCGCCGAGAAGAACGGTCAGGGTGCTGCGCATGGACTACGGTTGTTGTGAACCGCCCGCAGCCGTCGTCGTCACCCTTCCACCGGACTGCCGCGTCCACTGATTGAACCAGCTCATCATGTAGAGCTGCGTGCGGATGTAGTTCGACGGCTTCGAGCCGGTCCCGTGGTATTCGTCGTTGAACTGCAGCAGTTTGACCGGCACGCCGCGCATCTTCAGCGCCTGGTAATACTCCTCTGTCTGCGGCATCGGCGTGCGCCGGTCGAGGACGCCCGTCATCAGCAGCGTCGGCGTCGTGACGTGGCCGGCCGCCATCAGCGACGAGTGAGCGAGCCAGTCCGACGGATCTTCCCAGAACGGCTTCTTGAAGAAGCTGTAGGTGAACAGCGGAACGTCGGTGTGCCCCGCCATGCTGATCCAGTCGATGACCGGGCAGCGGACCGCGGCCGCGGCGAAGCGGTCCGTGTGGCCGATGACCCAGCTCGAAAGGACGCCGCCGCCGCTGCAGCCGGACACGTACATCCGTGTCTGATCGATGTAACCCTTGCCGACCACGGCGTCGACGCCCGCCATGAGGTCGTCATAGTCCGGGCCGGGATAGTTGTGATCGATGCCGTTGATGAAGTCGCTGCCGTAGCCGGTGCTCCCGCGCGGGTTCGTGACGAGGACCACGAAACCGTTGGCGGCGAAGTTCTGCCACATGTAGTTGAAGGCGACGTTGTAGGCGCCGTACGGGCCCCCGTGGATCTCCAGGATCAGCGGGTATTTCTTCGACGGATCGA
>DASQHH010001001.1:0-4522 GCA_035632195.1 Vicinamibacterales bacterium | reverse complement strand
TCCCTGTTCCTTCATGACGAGGTTGAGCTTGTCGCGCTCGACCACCGAGAACTTGTCCGAGAGCGTCTTGTTTTCGGAGAACTCGGTGTCGATCTGGTTGCGGGCCGCGGGTCCGAGGCGTTCGTAGCCCCACCAACCGGTGTCGGAATGGTTCTCGAATTCCCAGATCGCAATCTTGATCTTCGCCTGCGCATAACCCGATCCGGGCATGGCAACCAGCATCGCAGCGGCGATTGCCAGACTAAGGATCGCCTTTCTCATGACACTCCTCCAGATGAAACACGTTGGCGCCAGGGGGTAAGGCGACGATGATAGCAGATTACGAGCGCTCTACCGGACGCTTCGGGTCCGCCGACCACTCGCTCCATGACCCCGGGTAAAGCCTTGCGCCCGTAAGGCCTGCGTGCTCCATGGCCAGCAGGTTGTGGCACGCGGTCACGCCGGATCCGCAGTAGGCGACGCTGTGATCGGGCGAGACTCCGCCCAGTGACGCGCCGTGCCGGGTGCGCAGTTCTTCCGGCGTGAGAAACACTCCCCCCGCGTCGACGTTGGTCTGGAAAAAATGATTCGCGGCGCCGGGGATGTGACCGGGGAGCTTGTCGAGGGGCTCGGTTTCGCCCCGGTAACGCTCGGGCGCGCGGGCATCGATCAGGCGCCAGCCCGCTTTGTGGACGAGCGACGCGACGCCGTCGGCGTCGATCGTCATGCCTGTGCGCGGCGAACCGGTAAATTCGCTCGGATTGGCTTGCTCTCGTCCGTCGCGCGTTTCGCGCCCCTCGGCAGTCCATTTGGCGAACCCGCCGTCGAGGACCGCGACCGCGTCGTGGCCGAGCCACCGCAGCAGCCACCACAGCCGGCTCGCGAACATGCCGTTGTTCTGATCGTAGGCGACGACCTGGACACCGCTGGTGATACCGAGACGACCGAACGCGGCCGCCAGTGTGTTTGCATCAGGCAGCGGATGCCGTCCGTTGGTCCCCGTCTTGGCGCCGGAGAGATCGCGATCGAGATGCGCGTAGGATGCGCCAGGGATATGTGCCGTCTCGTACTCCCGCTCGCCCCAATGCACATCGTCGAGCTTGAAGCGGCAGTCGATGATGCGGAACGCCGAATCGGAGAGGTGCAGCGCAAGCGCGCCGCTGGTAATGAGAGTCCTGAAGGCCATGGCTACTGCTTGTAGATCGTACCGTTCTTCATGACGAATTTCACGCGACGGAGCGACGACACGTCCTTGGTCGGGTCGCCGTCGAATGCGACGAGGTCCGCGAACAGCCCCTGCTTCACCCGGCCGATCTGATTCTCCATGTGCAGCACGCGCGCTGCCGTCGACGTCGCGCTCTTCAGCGCGTCCATGGTCGGCATCCCGTACGCAACCATCGCTTCGACTTCCCGCGCGTTGTCGCCATGCGGAAACGTGCCGACGTCGCTGCCGTTGATGATGGTTACGCCCGCGTCGAGCGCCGCCTTGAAGCTCGCCTTCTTGCGCTGCGCAGCCGGCGAGTCGGGGTTCGCCGGCGGCCAGGGTCCTGCGCCCGCGGTGATCGTCGGGCACAACGCGACATGATGCTCCACCATCAGCTTGAAGACCTCCGGCGTCCCCTCGCCGCCGTGTTCGATCGATTCGACGCCGGCAAGTGTCGCGCGCCGCATGCCCTCGGCGGTGTTCGAATGGACGGTGACCGGCACGCCGGCGCTCTTCGCGATCTCGACAGCGAGCTTCAGCTCGTCGAGCGTGAACGTCGGCCGCGAACCGGGCATCGGCCCCCAGCGGTAATCGGCGTACATCTTGATCCAGTCCGCGCCGCGGCCGATCTGATCGCGGACGACGCGCGAAAGGCTGTCGACGCCGTCGGCTTCCTCGGCGCCCTGCGGCACGTTCCATTCCGGGATGAAGTGCGGCTGATAGGTGCCCGTCGCGACGATGGCGCGCGTCGAGACGAGCATGCGCGGGCCTGGAATGATTCCCTGATTGACCGCCTGCTTCAGCTCGACGTCGGAATAGCCCGCGCCTTCGGTGCCGAGATCGCGGATGGTCGTGAAGCCCGCCATCAGCGTGGAGCGCAGATGGTTGGTCGCGCGCGCCACGCGCAGGGCAAGGCCTTCGCGCGAGACCTGATCGGTCCACGACGTCTCGCTGTAGGCGTGCAGCAGGATGTGCGAGTGGCCTTCGACCAGTCCCGGCGTCAAGGTCGTGCCCGGAAGGTCGACGCTTCTGGCGCCGGCCGCCGCCACGTCGGCCGCGGGTCCGACGGCGTCGACGCGCTCGCCGCGGACGCGGACCGCCCAACCTTCGTGGACGCTGTCGCCGTCGAACACGCGCGCAGGCTTCAGGATCGTCATTTCTTGCGAGGCGGCCTGCTGACCGCCGCGCTGGGCGGAGGGAACGGCAGATGCCAGGAACGCCGCGAGGATGAAGACCGTCTTTCGCATGCGGCGGATTATATTGGGATCCCGATGCTGACGCTGTCGGCCCGCGATCGCGACATGCTGAACGGAGCGCACGGCCCCGCGCCCCAGCTTGCGATGTCGATTCTCGTGCGGATGGCCGGCGTCTACGGCGCCGGCGAGCTGATGGACATCTCGCAGGCGCACATCGACAGCACGATCTATCTCGGGGATGCCACGCTGGAATTCGCCGAACGGCTGGCGTCGCTCGGCGCCCGCGTCGCCGTCCCGACGAGCCTCAACGTGAGCGCCGTCGACGAGTGCGGGTGGAAAGACTGGGCGGTAACGCCTGAATGGGCGGCGAAAGCGGCGCGCCAGATGCTCGCCTACGAGCGCATGGGCGCGGTTCCGACCTGGACGTGTGCCCCGTATCAGACGCACATGCGGCCGTCGTTCGGCCAGCAGATCGCCTGGGGCGAGTCGAATGCAATCGCGTTCGCGAATTCCGTCATTGGCGCGCGGACGGAGCGGTATCCCGACCTGCTCGACATCTGCTGTGCGATTACTGGACGAGTTCCCGCGGTCGGACTCCATCTCACGGAGCGGCGCGCGGGGCAACTCCTGCTGACACTCCCGGATGTGCCGCGCACGCTGCAGCAGGACCCGCAGTTCTTCGCCGTCCTCGGGCATCTGGTCGGCACGATAGCCGAGGACCGGATTCCCGTCATCGACGGCGTCGTGGCGCGCCCGTCCGAAGATGAACTGAAGGCGTTCTCCGCCGCCGTCGCCTCCTCTGGCCGTGTCGCGCTCTTCCACATCGTCGGCGTGACGCCCGAAGCACCGACGCTCGAAGCCGCGTTTCAGGGGCGTGAGCCCGAACGGCGCATTCGCGTCACGGCAGCGAATCTGCGTGCCGCGCGCGTCGAGCTCACGACCGCAGACGGCCGCGAGCTCGACATGGTCATCCTCGGCAGCCCGCATTTTTCACTCGCCGAGTTCGCGCAGCTCGCACCGCTGGTCGCGGGACGGACGAAGGCCGCCGGTGTGCGGTTCCTCGTGACGTCGAGCCGCTTGATGAAGGAGGAGGCCGCGCGCGCTGGAGTCCTCCAGCCGATCGTCGCGTTCGGCGCGGAAATCACACTCGATACGTGCATCCTCGCGTCGCCGATGCTGCCGCCGTCGATCAAGACGCTGATGACGAACTCGGCGAAATACGCCTACTACGCGCCGAGCCTGCTCAACACGCGCGTGACGTTCGGCAGTCTTGCCGACTGCGTGCAATCCGCGGTTGAAGGCCGCGTGGTTCGAGATGACTCAGCCTGGATCTGAAAGGGAGCGCGAAGCTTCCAAGGAGCGCGAGGCTTTAGCCGAGCGCCGCCTGCGCGGCCGCCCCATCGTTCCCGGTGAAGCGACCGGCGAGGCGCTCGTCTCGTCGGAGGCGTTGTCGTTCTGGGGGGGATATGACTTCCACACCGGAACGATCATCGACACACATCACCCGCTGGTCGGCGTCCGCGCCGCCGGCCGGATTCTCGCCGTGCCGTTCAGTAAAGGCTCGTCGACTACGACCGCCGTTCTGTTGGAGGCGGTGAGGGCCGGCACGGCGCCGGCCGCGATTCTGACGACCGGCACCGATTCGTTCTTTGCGCTCGCGTCGATCGTCGCCGAGGTGATGTACGGCAAGTCGTTCCCGGTCGTCGCGCTCGAGCCCGACGATTTCGCGCAGGTATCCACAGGCACGCAGGTCGCGGTTGAGCGATCGGGCCTCGTGCGCCTCTGCTACGATCACCCCTGACATGCCGTCCCAGGCCGGACTGGCGAAGCTCACGGGTCTCGCGAGCCGCTTCGGCGCTTTCGTCGCCGAACGCTATCCGTTCGCATTGATCGAAGCGCTCGAGGCGTTCGAGTCCGCCGCAGCCGGCCGCAAGCTCGAAACCGAATCCGACATCGACGGCTTCCGGCCGATCCTGGCGCGCCACCTGGCGCAGCGGTTTGCGGCGATTGCCATCCCTTCGGGACTCGCCGAGACGACGCCGCGTGTCGACGCGGCCGCGCGCCTCGCGCAGGCGCGCGCCGGGCTCGCGGAGGCGTGCGACGGATTCCTCCGGCGTGCGGCCATCGCGGCGTCGCTGCCGCG
>DASQHH010001000.1:0-3013 GCA_035632195.1 Vicinamibacterales bacterium | reverse complement strand
TATACCTCGAGGCATATGCAGTCGGATTCAAGTCGGACTGTGGTCGGACAACGGTCTGTCCGGCCTGAGGGGTCTCCGAGGTCCGACTTGAGTCGGACCTCGGTCGGACCGTGGCCGGACCGATGACGGCGGCCGCGGCCTCTTTCAGGAACCGACGCCTGGAACGGGCCATAACCTCAACTCCGGGAAGACTCTAGCGCATTTGTCGATGGTTCGGACGCGCATTCGTCTCTGTTGTGAAATGCGCGGGATAGACTCGCGTGAGACAAGGAGAACAGAAAATGCCTCAGTTCGTGCTGCTTCTTCACGGCGACCCGGCGGCGTGGAAGTCGGTCAGCCCCGCCGACATGCAGAAGGCCATCGAAAAGTACACCGAGTGGACGAAGAAGCCGTTCACGAAGGGTTCGCAGCGCCTGGGCGACGACGCGGGGCGCGTCATCCGGGCGAACAACGGGAAGCCGCGCGTCGCCGACGGTCCGTACAGCGAGACGAAGGAAGCGCTCGGCGGTTTCTACATGATCGAGGCGGCGAGCTACGACGAAGCGGTCAAGCTGGCGATGCAGCACCCGCATCTCGAGTACGGCGGAACGATCGAAGTGCGGCAAGTGTGGGGAATGTAGCAGCGCCGCTCGTCGAGGATCTGTTCCGGCATCAGGCGGGCCGGCTGGTGGCCCGCCTGACGCGCCTTCTCGGGCCGGCGCACATCGGCCTGGCGGAAGACGCTGTGCAGGATGCGATGATCCGCGCGCTTCATGCATGGCCCGAACAGGGCGTCCCCGGCAACCCTGGCGGATGGCTCTACACGGTCGCGCACCACATCGCCATCGACGCCGTCCGTCGAGACAAATCGTTCGGCGCCAAGACCGACGCCATCGTCGCGGAGATCACGCGATCGGGATCGGTTCGCGATGAAACCGACGTCGACGACCAAATCCGGGACGACGAGCTGCGGCTGATCTTCATGTGCTGCCATCCGGAGATCGCGCGCGACGCGAGCGTGGCGCTCAGCCTGAAAACGGTCGGCGGCTTCAGCGCGCGCGAGATCGCGCGCGCGTTCCTCGCAGACGAAGCGGCAATCGCCCAGCGGATCGTGCGGGCGAAGAAGCAGATTCGCGAGCGCCGCCTCACGCTGGAACTGCCGTCCGGCCCCGCCCTCGCAGGCCGGATCGACGCGGCGCTCGAGGTCATCTACTTCATGTTCAACGAAGGTTACACGGCGCACGCCGGCGAAGAGTTGATCCGCCGGGACCTGTGCATCGAAGCCATCCGGCTGGGACGGGTGATTGCGGATACGTCGCTCGCGACTCCGAAGACGCACGCCCTCGTCGCGCTGATGGCGCTGCAGGCCGCGCGCTTCCAGGCGCGCGTGGACGCCGCCGGCGACGTCGTGCTGCTCGGCGATCAGAATCGATCGCTCTGGGACGAGAAGCTCATCGCGCTCGGCTTCCACCACTTCGATCGGTCTATGGCCGGCAACGAGGTGTCCGCCTATCACGTCCAGGCGGCGATTGCGGCGACCCACGCGCGGGCCCTGACACCCGAGGCGCTCGACTGGCCGCTCGTCCTCGAGCTGTACGATCAGCTGTTCACGATCGATCCGTCACCGGTCGTCGCGTTGAATCGCGCCGTCGCTGTCGCGAAGGTGCGCGGGCCGTCGGAGGCGCTCGCCACCGTGGATCGGCTGGGCCGCGATCCGAAGCTTCGTCACTATCATCTCCTGATGGCGATCCGCGGCCACCTGCTCGCCGAGGTCGGCCGCTCGGCCGAGGCCGCCGCGAGCTTCCAGGCGGCGCTCGACTGCGCGTGTTCGGAGCCGGAGCGCCGCTTCCTGAGAAAGCGCCTCGACGACGCCCGACGCGCAGGGTGAAGGTGCCCTACTTTTCGTCGATGGCCCGCGTCCAGATCTCGATCTCTTCGCGCGACATCGGACCTTCGGGCTGCTCGCGGCTGTCGCGGTACTTCCAGGCCTGAAGGTCGTGCAGGTACTGCTCGCGCGACAGCAGCGTCCCGTAGCAGACGTCGTTCTGCGGGTTCGGACGGCTGACGGTGAACCGCCGCACGAGCTCTTCGACCACCCACTGCGGAAGGTTCTGCCGCCTGTCGGGATACACGAATCCGAACAGTACGATGTGAGACAGGAGCACGCGCCAGTAGTCGCCGAAGCGCATGAGCAGGCGGGGCCAGTCGAGCGACGGCCCGGTCTCGCGCAGCAGGTGCAGGACGTCGGCGCCGTCGAACCGCTCGCGTTCCTGGATGAAGGCCTTCGACCAGATCATCTCTTCGGGCGGGCACAGACGGACGATGACGCCGAGGACGTTGGTGCGCGGGGCGTGATCGAACCACAGATCGTCCACGCGCGCGACGCCGTTGCCCGAGCTGAAGATGACGTCCATCAGGTGGCCGTCCGCATGAATTTTTCCGAGCCAGTGCGGATACGGCTGTTCGGTGCGATAGCCGCGGCGTGCGAACGCATCGAGCACGCGCGCACAGTCCTCGGGCTTGACGAAGACGTCGAGGTCCTTCGTGTTCCGCGGGACATGCGTGTAGAACGAGAACGCGAATGCGCCGCCGACGAGGAATGGAATCCCCGTCTCCTGCAGCTGCGTCAGGGCGTCGATGTAAAAATCGGCGGCCGGGTCGCGTGCGCTTCGCGCCGTAGACGTTTCCATCGCAACCCTCAGGAGCCCGCGCCGTCCGTGGCGCGACGCCGCGGCGGAGCCTGTCCGACGATCGCGAGCCGCGGCGCGGCCGGCTCGGATGCCCCCGGCGCGTCAGAGATCTTCACCTCGAAGACGCGGAACGGCGGACGGTCTGCAAACGTGCGCGTCAGGAGCGGCATCGATACGTTGTAGACCGGCACGCCGCTCCTCGTCACGCCTTCTGGTTGTCCGCGATGGGCATGGCCGTGCAGGACGAGCGACACGGGATAGCGGCCGATCGGCTCCTCGAGCCGGCTCGAGCCGAGGAACGGATAAATCTCCAGCGGCTCGCCCTCGACGGTCGCGACGATCGG
>DASQHH010000999.1:0-2865 GCA_035632195.1 Vicinamibacterales bacterium | reverse complement strand
GATCGATCGGAATCCCCAGAGCCTTCGCGCGGGCGCGGTTCGCGGTGATCACGAGCTGCGGATCGTTCGCCGTGAATCCGGAGAACAGCCCCTGAAGCTCCTTCTGCTTCGCGCTTTCGCCGATGATCGCGTTGGTGGCGTCCGCGAGCGCAACCGGCGTCGCGCCCTGGCGGTCCTGGACGATGAACTGGAATCCGCCGAACGCGCCGACGCCGGCGATCGGAGGCGGCGCAAACGGAAAGACCAGCGCGCCGGGGATGTTCCATAGCGGGCCGCGCAGACGATTGATCACGGCATCGACCGATTGATCGGCGCGCTTGCGCTTGCTCCACGGCTGCATGCTCATCACCAGCAGTCCGCGATTCGGGCCGCTGCCGGCGAAACTGAATCCGCTGACCGAGAAGATGTTCCCGATCTCCGGCTCCTTGCGGATCTCGGCCGCGGCGCTCTTGAGCACGGCGTCCGTGGCCTCGAGCGACGCGCCCTCGGGCGCCTGCACGAGGACGAAGAAATAGCCCTGATCCTCCTCAGGCACGAAGCCTCCCGGCACGCTGCGCAACAGGAGGTAGCCCACGCCGAGCAGAAGAAGCATGACCACAGCCGTCGGCGCTTTGTGCGTCACAACAAAGCGCAGCATCGCGGCGTACGTGCGGCGCATGGCGTCGATGGCGCGATTCACCGGACGGAAGAACGGCGTGTCGTGCTGCGCCTCCTTCAATCGGAGCAGCAGCGCCGACAACGCCGGCGTGAAGGTGAGCGCATTGAATGCCGAGAGGCCGACCGAAAAGGCGATGGTCAACGAGAACTGGCGATAGACGACGCCGGTGGTGCCCGGGAAGAACGCCACCGGAACGAAGACGGCGATGAGCACGAGCGTCGTGGCGATGACCGCGCTGGCGACCTCCGCCATCGCCGCCGAGGCCGCCTCGCGCGGCTTCATCCCCTTTTCGGCGATGTAGCGCTCGATGTTCTCAATCACCACGATGGCATCGTCCACGACGAGGCCGGTGGCGAGCGTCAATCCGAACAAAGTCAATGTGTTGATCGAAAAACCGAAGACCTTCACAAACGCAAACGTCCCGATGAGCGACACGGGAATGGTGACCGCTGGGATGACCGTGGCCCGCCAGCCCTGCAGGAAGATGAAGATGACGGCGATGACCAGCAGGATCGCGGCGAGGAGGGTGAAGACGACCTCGCGCACCGACTCGTTGACGGCATCCGTGGCATCGAACGCGACGGTGTACTTGATTCCCGGCGGGAACGATTTCGACAGGTCCTCGAGAACGGCAAGCACGCGGCGGTCGACCTCGAGGGCGTTCGCGCCGGAGAGCTGGAGCACGCCGATGCTGACGCCGCGATGTCCGTTGAACCGGAATACGGAGCTGTAGTCCTCGGCGCCGAGCTCGACGCGCCCGATGTCGCGGACGCGCACGAGATCGCCGCCGTCGCCTTTCTTGACCACGATGTCGGAGAACTCGTTCGCGTCGGCGAGCCGGCCTACCGCGCGGACGCTGACCTGATACGGCTGCCCCTCCGGCGCGGGAGACTGGCCAACCTGCCCGGCGCCGACCTGGATGTTCTGCTCGCGGAGCGCATTGACGACGTCGTCGGCCGTGATGCGCCGCGTGGTCATGCGCGACGGATCGAGCCAGATGCGCATCGCGTATTTCCGCTCGCCGAAGATGAGCACATTGCCGACGCCCTTGACGCGGTTCAGGGCATCGCGGAGGTAGCGGTCGGCGTAGTTGCTGATGAAGATCGTGTCGTATTGATCCTTATCGGCGTACAGCCCCATGGCCATGATGAAATTGCCGGACGACTTGGTCACATTCACGCCGACCTGCTTGACCTCGTTGGGCAGGCGGGGCAGCACTGCGGCGACGCGGTTCTGCACGTCCACCGCGGCGATGTCGACGTTGCGATCGACGTCGAACGTGATGGTGATGCTGCACGAGCCGTCATTGCCGCTGGTCGACGTGATGTACTTCATGCCCGGCACGCCGTTGATCTGCTGTTCCAGCGGCGTTGTGACGGCGGACTCGACGACCTCGGCGCTGGCGCCGTTGTAGACCGTCTGGACGTTGACCGTCGGCGGGGCGAGCGACGGGTACTGCTCGATCGGCAGCGAAGGCATGCAGATCGCGCCGACCAGGATGACGATCAGCGAGCAGACGGTGGCGAAGATCGGCCGTTTGATGAAGAAGTCGACGAACATGGATCACCGCTTCTCCGCCGGCGCCGCCTGCGGCTCCGGGACGATCGGCGCGCCGTCGCGCAGCTTCTGCACGCCGGAGACGACCACGCGGTCGCCGGCGCTGACGCCGCTGCGGATCTCGTAGACGTCGCCGCTGAGCTCGCCGAGCTCGACGTTTTTCTGGTGAGCGACGATGTTCTTCCCCTCGGCGTCGGCGACGAAGACGAACGGCTGTCCGCCGAGGCGCGTGACCGCCGTCGTCGGCACGACCGGCGACTGCCGCGAGCTCCACATGAGGCGCGCGGGCATGAACTGCGCCGCCCGCATTCCGCCGTGCACATTCGCGATCGGCGCCTTCACCACGAGCGACTGCGTCGTGTCGCTGACGCGCGGTGCGATGAAATCGACTTGCCCATCCGCGACGACCTTGCCGGCTTCATCGAGCAACTCGACCGGAAGACCGGGCCGGAGCTCGACGGCTCGTTCGATGGGAACGTTGAAATAGGCTTCGAGCGCCGTGTTCTGATCGATGGTCGTGAGGCGCGTGGCCGAGGTGACGTAGTCGCCGTCGCGAACCGGGATGTCGCCGATGACGCCGGCGGCCGGCGCGGCGATGTCGTAGTAGCGGAGCTGGACTTTCTCGGAAGACACCTGGGCGTCCAGCGCGG
>DASQHH010000998.1:0-1751 GCA_035632195.1 Vicinamibacterales bacterium | reverse complement strand
ATGCCGCCGATCGGTCGATCGTGATCTCCGGCGATACCGCCCGTTCGGATAATCTCGTAAGGCTCGCGCAAGGGGCCGACGTTCTCGTCCATTCAGCCGTCTACCTGCCTGCGGTCGATCGGCTCGTGGCCCGAGTGCCGAATGCGACCGCGCTCAAGCGCACCATCATCGCTGGCCAGACGTCGGCAGAAGACGCCGGCCGCGCGGCACAGGCCGCCGGTGTCAAGACTCTCGTGCTGTCTCACCTGATACCGGCCGACGATCCGGAGGTCACGGAGGACATGTGGATCGAGGCAGCGCGAGCCCATTTCCGTGGTCCGATCGTCGTGGGCAAAGACCTGCTCGAGGTCTGATTTCCGGAGCCCGCATCAGCGCGCACTCGCGTGTTGCCGCAATTCGCGACGCAGCCACGCTTTGGCGATCTTCCAGTCGCGCTTGACGGTCTCCGGCGAGACTTTGAGGACTTCGGCTGTCTCCTCGATGCCGAGCCCGCCAAAGAAACGCAGTTCAACAACCTGACTCTTTCGTTCGTCTATCGCCGCCAACGCGGTCAAGGCCTCGTCGAGCGCGACCACGTCGGCGCGCGGCTCAGTCGAAACGAGCATCTCTTCGTCGAGCGGCACGTGCGGCGAGCCTGCGCCGCGCTTGAGCGAGCCTCTGGCGCGTGCGGCGTCAATCAGGACCCGGCGGATCAACCGGGACGAGAGCGCGAAGAAGTGCGCCCGGTCGCGCCATGACACGCCGCGCAAGTCAATCAGCTGCACGTAGATCTCGTTGACGAGGGCGGTCGTCTGCAGCGTCTGGCCGGACCGCTCCCGGGCCATCTGGCGATGCGCCCGTTGATGGAGTTCCTGATAGACGAGCGGCGTCAGCTTCTCCAGGGCCTGCTGATCGCCTTCGCTCCATGCCCGCAGCAGTTGCGTGATGTCGCTGGCCACCGCGTCTAGGTTACCCGTTTCGTGGTCCGTTTCCGCTTAAGGGGGTAGGACACCGCTGATTCCCGGAAGGGAGATGCCCTGATGACGATCCAACGCGTATTCCGCCTGTGCGTCGCGCTTCTTCTCGTGTTCTGCACGAGGCTTTCGTCCGCCCAGGTGCTCACCGGAACCCTGATTGGGACGGTCGAGGACCAGACGGGGGGCGTGCTGCCCGGAGCGACGGTCCGTATCAGCTCGCCGGCCATGATCGGCGGACAGTCGTCGGCCATCACGAACGGACGGGGTCAGTTCCGTTTCGTCTCCCTGGCGGCGGGCGACTATGCGATCGAGATCGAGCTGTCGGATTTCGCGGCGTATCGCGAGGACCACATCGCCGTCGATGTGCAGGGGATGGTCGAGCGAACGGTCATCCTCAGAGTCGGGTCAGTCGCCGAATCGATTTCCGTTCAGGCCGGAACGACGGTCGACCAGGAGCGGACCGGTCTCGCCAGCCGATTTGGCGAGGAGGCGCTCACGGCGATCCCCGTGCGGCGCTTCAGCATGTTCGACCTCATTCGGGCGACGCCCGGGGTCTCGCCGACGTCCGCATCGAGCGGGGCCGACCCCAGCGTGTCCGTCCTCGGTTCGAGCGTGAACGAGAACCTGTACTTGCTCGATGGCACGAACTTCACGTGTCCGTGCTCCGGCGGCCCGCAGCCGCAGCCGGACGTCGACGTCAACCAGGAGGTGCACGTCGATTCGCTTGGCGCGTCGGCGGAATTCGGCAACATCCAGGGCGGCGTGTTCAACGTCGTGACCAAGCAGGGAGGAAAC
>DASQHH010000997.1:0-7548 GCA_035632195.1 Vicinamibacterales bacterium | reverse complement strand
CCGGCGCTTGCCGTGCCGTCGTTGACGAGGCCGCCGAGGCCGCTCGCGTCGAGCGCCGTCAGTGTCGTGCCGCCCTTGTCCAGAACCCCGGGCGTCGCGCCCGCAATCACCAGCCGGGCGGCGCCGAGCCGCGCCGCCAGATGCCCCGCCAGCGTGTCGGCGTTGACGTTCAAGAGCCGTCCGTCGCGGCCGATGCCGATGCAGGCGACGACCGGAAGGTAGCCGGCCGACGCCAGCGTCTCGATCAGCCCCGCGTCGGCGTCTGCCGCCGGAATGCCGACGCGGCCGAGATCGACCATGCGGCCGTCGACTGCGCGATGTGGCGGCGCGGCGTCGGAGAGACCGCATCGCGCATCCGCTCCGGTCAGTCCCACCGCAGGAACGCCCGCACTATTGAGCGCCGCGACGAATCGCGTGTTGATTGCGCCGGCGAGGACGGCGACGGCGACCTCGAGCGTCGCGTCGTCCGTGAGGCGGAGGCCATCGACTTGCTTCTTCTCGATGCCGGCGGTCTTCAGCGCCGCGTCGATCTCCTTGCCTCCACCGTGGACGATGACCAGGCGCTCGGCTAAAGCCTCGCGCTCCAGACGGATCGCCGCGATTCCGTTCACCACATTGGCCAGGTGCTCCGGGTCCTCGAGGAGCTCGCCGCCGAATTTGAGAACGAGCGGCCTGGTCACAGAAGCCCCGTCCGCTCGTCGATGCCGAGCATGACGTTCATGTTCTGGACGGCCTGGCCCGACGCGCCCTTGATGAGGTTGTCGATGACCGAGACGAGAATCGCGCGGCCGTCCGGCTGTATGCGCCAGCCGATGTCGCAGAAGTTCGTGTGCGCCACGTGCTTGATTTCGGGCAGCGCCTGTCCGGTAAGCCTGACGAACGTCGCGCCGGCGTAGGCGCGCGCGAACACGTCGCCCAGCGCCTGTTCGGACGTGCCCGGCACGATCCGGACGTATACGGTCGAGAGGATCCCGCGGTCGAGCGGAACGAGATGCGGCGTAAAGGTCACCTGGCGGCCGACGCCCTGCTCGATCTCGGCGCCGTGGCGGTGGCTGAACACGCCGTAGGCGGACAGGCTGCCGTGGACTTCCGAGAAATGGGTGCGTTCCGAGGGCGTCTTGCCGGCCCCCGACACGCCCGATTTGGCGTCCACGATGATGTCGGCGCCGGGGACCAGCAGCCCCGCCTCGGCGAGCGGCGCCAGGGCCAGGAGCGTGGCCGTCGGATAGCACCCGGGATTGGCGACGAGGCGCGCGCGGACGATGGCGCCGCGCTCACGCTCGGTGAGCCCGTAAGCGACGCCCTCCGGCAGCGCTTTCGTCTCGGGATACCACCGGGACCTGGCAGATGCCTCGCGCAGGCGAAACGCACCGGAGAGGTCGATGACCCGGACACCCGCCGCGACGAGCGCCGGCGCGGCCTCGGCCGCTGCTTTGTCCGGCAGCGCAAGAAACACCACGTCGGCGCCGGCAGCGAGCGTCTCGAGCGAAAACGGGACGATCTCGCCGTCCCAGAGATGGGCGAGCGCCGGCAGCGTCCGCTGCGCGCCCGCCGCCGTGCCCGAGGACATCGCCGCCGCGAGGGCGACGCCGGGGTGCCGGGCCAGGATGCGGAGCAGTTCCTGCCCGGTATAGCCCGTCGCGCCGGCCACGGCGACGCGCGCCGCGTCGGCGGTCTCGGCGGGCTCTTTCGCGCTGGCGTTCCCGGAGAGCGCGGCGGGGGCGGCGACACTATGCATCAGAGAGCATATTTATACAGCGGATCGGCGATTCGATCAAGGACAATCGATGTATAATTCATCCCGCCGGCCATGAAATCACGCCGCCAGGCCCTCATCCTCGATCTGGTCGACCGCGAGCCGCTCCACAGCCAGGACGCCCTGGTGAAGCGTCTCCAGCAGCGCGGCTTCGTCGCGACCCAGGCCACCGTGTCGCGCGACATCAAGGAGCTCGGCCTCGTGAAACGCTCGGGCGACGGCGCGTACCAGCGGCCGGGCGCCGAGGCGACCAGCCCGGGGACCGCGCTCACCGCGCTCGAGCGCGCCGCCGCGGAATTCCTTCGCAGCGTCGAGCGCGTCCAGCAGCTCGTCGTGATCCGCACCGGCGCCGGGCAGGCGCAGCCGCTGGCGTACGCGCTGGATCGCGCGCGGCTGCCGGAAATCGCCGGCTCCATCGGCGGCGACGATACGATCCTGGTCATCGCGCGCGGGGCGCGCGGCGCCGCCGCCCTGGTCAAGCGCCTGAAGGAGTACACTGCTGCCTAATCGACGCTCCCCCCAGCGGCGGGACCTATGAAACGGGTCGTCCTCGCGTACTCCGGTAGCCGCCTGGCCGCGCTCGCCATTCCACGGCTGGCCGAGAAGTACGAAGCCGAAATCGTCGCCCTGATCCTCGACGTCGGGCAAGGCAAGGATCTCGAAGTCGTCCGCGATCGGGCGCTTTCGACCGGCGCCGTCCGCGCCCACGTCCTCGACGTGCGCGAGGAGTTCGCGCGGCAGTACGTCCTGCGCGCCCTGCGCGCCGACGCGCTCTTTCGCGGCGACCGACTGCAGATTTCAGCGCTGCTGCGGCCGCTCATCGCCAAGAAGCTGGTCGAGATTGCCGACGTCGAGCAGACGCTCGCCATCGCCCACGGCTACCCGCCCGAGGACGTCGGCGTCAGTACGGCGGCCCGCGCTCTGAATCCGAAGATGAAGGTGCTCGCGAGCCTGCCACGGCCCGCCGGCTCCTCGACGCAGATGCCGGCGGTGAAGCGCTCCGTCGACGGCCCCGACGAGCCCGCGTTCCTCGAAATCACCTTCGAGCGCGGCATTCCCGTCGCCGCCAACGGCATCTCGATGTCGCTGCTCGATCTGCTGTCGACTGTGGCCGTCATCGCCGCCGCGCACGGCATCGGTGACCTGGCGCAGACGGAGACGTCGGCGGTGACGGTGCTCCAGACCGCCCAGCGCGAGCTGATGCGCACGGTGCTGTCCGAGCTCGCCTACTCGTTCACCCGGACCGTCAGCCATCAGTACGCCGACATCATCGCGTCCGGCTCGTGGTTCGCGCCCCTGCGCGTGGCGCTCGACGCCTACATCGACGCCATCCTCCACGACGCAGACGGCGTCATCCGGCTGAAGCTGTTCAAGGGCGCGATTGAAGTCGTCGATCGCAAGCCGAGCTCGCGGCATTACACGACGATGAAGCACGTGAGCCTGACGGGGGCCTCTCCGGAACACTGATGACGACGACCTTGTGGTCGGGCCGCTTCGACGGCGCGCCCGACGCCGCCGCATTCGAGTTCGGCTCCTCCTTCCGCTTCGACCGACGCCTCTTCGAGGACGATGTGACCGGCAGCATCGCGTGGGCGAAAGCTCTCGCGCGCGCCGGCGTGCTCGGTGCGGACGAGGCGGCGCGGATCGCGGGCGCCCTGTCGGACATCCTCGAACAGGGGCGGGCCACGCCGGCATTCGTCGACGGCGCCGACGAAGACGTTCACAGCTTCGTCGAGCGGCTGCTGGTCGAGCGTCTCGGCGACGCGGGCCGCCGGCTGCACACCGGCCGCTCGCGCAACGAGCAGGTGTCGCTCGACCTGCGTCTCTACCTGCGCCGCCGGATTCCGCCCGTGCAGTCGGCCATCGCCGGCGTGGTGGACGCGCTCGCGCAGCAGGCCGCCGCCGCCGGCGACGCGCTGATGCCGTCGTTCACGCATTTCCGTCCGGCGCAGCCGATTCTGGTCGCCCATTTCTTTCTGTCGCACGCGGCGCCCCTGCAGCGCGACTTCGCGCGGTTCACTCATGCGCGCGACGAGGCGGACGCGATGCCGCTCGGCAGCGGGGCGATCGCCGGGACGGCCTATGCCATCGATGTCGAGATGCTGGCGCGCGACCTGGGCTTCTCCAAGGTCGTGGCCAACAGCATGGACGCCTCGTCGGACCGCGACTTCGCCGCATCGTTTCTCTTCGCGGCGTCGCTGACGATGGCGCATCTGAGCCGCCTCGCAGAGGACCTCATCATCTTCTGCGGCGATGAACACCGGTTTTTCGAGTTGTCCGACGCGCTGAGCACCGGCAGCAGCATGATGCCGCAGAAGAAAAACCCCGACCCGCTCGAGCTCGTCCGGGGCAAGACCGGCCGCGTGCTCGGCCACCTGGTGGGGCTGCTGACAATCGTCAAAGGGCTGCCCACCGGATACAACAAGGACCTGCAGGAGGACAAGGAAGCCGTCTTCGGCGCCGAGGACACGTTGGCGGGCTGTCTCGCTGTGACGCGGTCGGTCGTCTCCGGACTCTCGCTGAATCGTGCGCGCGCCGAAGACGCGGCATCGGGATTGCTCCTGGCTACGGATGTTGCCGACTATCTGGTGGGACGCGGCGTGCCGTTTCGCCGCGCTCATGAAATCGTCGGCGCGCTCGTCCGGAAGCTGGTAGCCGAGCGCCGCGATTTCGGTTCGCTGACGCTCGCCGACTGGCGGACGGCGAGCGACCTGTTCGATGCGGACATCGCCGCGCGGGTGACGCCGCGTGCGTCGGTGGAGGCGAAGCGGACGCCCCAGTCCACTGCGCCGGATGCCGTTCGGGGCCGTTTGGAGGAGGTTCGACGCTGGCTGGACCATTCCCGCCAGCTCTGCTAAGATGCCTCCCGCCTTTCGTAATCCCTTTTCCCGCCAGCGGTCTCGTCGGGAGCGTTGATGCAGCAGCGGCAGCTACGGCTTGGCGACATTCTGGACGACTATTGTCCGCGTGAGCGGCGTGTCACCAACCACGCCGTCGTCGCCATGGTCGGCGACGACGTCAAGCAGACGCGCTGCACCACGTGCGACGCGGAACACGAGTACAAGCACGCGAAGATTCCGCGGCAGCGGAAGAAGAGCGAAACGCCGGCGGCGTTGACGTCGCAGATCCTGGCGGGCGCGCCCAAGCGCGTCTCCCATGACGAGCTCCCGCCGAACGGTTCCGACCCGCATCCCGACGACACCATGGAGCTCGAGGCGTCGGTCGACAGTCTCGAGGAACCCGTGGTTGGCGGCCCGGAACCGGACGGCGAGCCCGAGTCGCCCGAGGCCGCTGACGGCGACGAGACGGCACAAGCCGGTGACGCCGGAAACGACGATGGGCCGATCCACCGACGGCTGATTCGCGCCTCGCTGCCCAGGCCCGAGGGTCAGCAGCCGCCCGCTCGGCCGATTCCTGAGTTCACCATCCGCCAGCCTGGTGGGCGGCAAGGCCGATTCCGCCCGCGCTTCGGGGGCGGCCAGCAGGGGCGCCAGGGCCAGGGATACCAGGGTCAGGGCGGCCCGTTCCACGGCAACCGGAACAACGGCGGCCGCGGCGACACGCGAAACGGACGGCCGCAGGGGATGAACCCGCGCGGGCACCGTCACGGCGGGCCGAAGCGTTCGAAGTAGTGATCGCGAAGCTCTCAGCTTTCAGCTGTCAGCGTTCAGCCAGACACAAGCGACTGCGATATGTCTGCACTCTCCGGTAAACACGGACTGATCGTCGGCGTCGCCAACAAGCGCTCGATTGCGTGGGCCATCGCGCAGGCCGCGGCCGCGGAAGGCGCGCGCCTGTGCCTCACGTATCCGAGCGAACGGCTCGCGGAGAACGTGCGCGAGCTGGCGGAGAAGCTCGAAAACCCGCTGCTCGCGCCGTGCGATGTCGCAAGCGACCAGCAGATTGCCGACCTCGCGGCCGCCATCGACCGGGAGTTCGGGGGCCTGGACTTCTTCGTGCACGGTGCGGCGTTCGCGCCGCAGCACGAGCTGTCGCATCCGTTCGTAGAGACGACCCGCGAGGGGTTCCGCATCGCGCTCGACATCAGCGCGTTCTCGCTCGTCGGGTTGACGAAGGCGGTGGCCCCGCTGATGGCGAAGCGCGGCGGCGGGAGCATTGTGACGCTGACGTTCATCGGCAGTCAGCGCGTGTATCCGAACTACAACGTGATGGGAGTGGCGAAGGCGGCGCTGGAATCGTCGGTGCGCTACCTCGCGTCGGACCTCGGCGCGCAGAATATCCGCGTCAACGCCGTGTCGGCGGGTCCCATCAAGACGCTTGCGGCCGCCGGCATCTCGGGATTCTCGAGCATTCTGCAGGTTTACAGGGACCGCGCGCCGCTGAAGCGCAACATCGACGCGAACGAGGTTGCCGACGCGGCGATGTTCCTCCTCGGCCCGGGCGGGAGAGGGGTCACGGGCGAGATTCTCACCGTCGACGCGGGATTTCACATCACCGGTTACTGAAAATATCGAGGCGCGGTGCCCGGACTTTGCCCGGCACCCCGGTGAGTTCGGCCAGCACCCTGGAGAGTTCGTCCAATACCCCGGAGCGTTCTCCCAGCACTCAGCTGACCGCCGCCAGTACCCTGGAGAGTTCGGCCGTGACCCAGGTGACCTCGCCCGAAACCCCGCGGACCTGGGCCGATACCGGTCGGACCTCGGCCCGAACCCCGCTGACCCCGCCAGACACCCCGGTGAACTCGCCTGGAACCCCGGAGACTTCATCGGGCACCCCGCCGACTTCGCCCCGCACCTTGGGGACTTCGCCCCGCACTCTCGTGAGCTGCCCCGGCACCCCGGTGAGCTCCGCCGGCACGCCGGAGAGCTTGCCCGGCACCCCACTGAATTCAGGTGTCCCGCTGCTGCCACTCCTCGATTCGGATGCCCTCGCGTCGAATTCCGGACTGTTCCAGCAGTTTTGGGACGTCGTCGACCATCGACGACGGTCCGCAGACAAAACACAGCGTGTCGCCGCCAGCGATCAGCTCCCGTAGCGCGTCGATCGTGAGGCGGCCGCGCGCGCCGGTCCACGGTGCGCCCCCACCGCGTGTGACAGTCTCGCGGAGATCGATCGCGCCGGCTGCCGCGAGGGCACGGAATTCGTCACCGAAGGCGAACTCGTCCGCGGCGCGGGCGCTGTAGAAAAGGCCGATCCGCTCGTGCGGCATGCCGAGCGCATGACGCATCATCGAGCGCAGCGGCGCGATGCCGGTCCCGCCGGCGATGAAGAGGAACCGGCGTTCGAGCGGCTTCTCCGGGAACGTGAACGACCCGAACGGTCCCTCTACCTCGATGCTGTCGCCGGCTGCCGGTACGAACCGCTCCGGTCCATCGTCAACGCCGACGAGGAGATCGATGATGCCCGACTGTCTCGCGTCTTCGGGTGAGGACGCGATCGAGTACGGCCATCGAGTCTGGCGTCCGGGCGCCGCAACGAGGACGGCTTGTCCTGCCTTGTACTGGAATGCGTGATCGCCCAGCTCGACGCGCACGAGGTTCGCGCGGGGCGTCGCAGGCTGAACGTCGCGGATCACAAGTCTCAAGGCGCAACTCTCAAGGCTCAAGAGCAAGTTTAGACTTACCTTGAGATTTGGGAATGATGAAGCGGTTCAGAGGAGCCGTGCTGCGTTTCGTCCGGCGACGCGCGCTTGCCGCATCAGTCGGCGTGCTGCTGATTCTGCCGGCCGCGTGGGTCGAGTTCGCGGCCCGGATCGGCAGTCAATGGGCGTGGCTCGCGAACGGGATCGCGCTCATCGTCGGTGCGACGGGCATCGCGCTGGTCTGGACAGC
>DASQHH010000996.1:0-3347 GCA_035632195.1 Vicinamibacterales bacterium | reverse complement strand
GGGCACCTGCTTCGCGATCGTGCCGAACGGCATGACGACGGCCGTTGGCATTCTGCAGATCCGCGCCATCGGGTCCACGTTCGCGACGGCGGAATGGGGCTTCGTCATCGGCCGGCACTTCTGGTCCACGGGCATCTTCTACGACGCGGCGAATCTCCTGGCGAATTTTGCGTTCAGCGCTCTCCACGCCAACCGGCTGGAAGCACGCATCGCGTTGCGCAATGCGCGCGCCCATGCCGCCGTTCAAAAGCTCGGCGCACGGGCCGAGGCGACGATCGCCACGCCTCCGCGAAACGGATTTCAGCGCGATCCGCAGATTCTGTGGGGCTTGAACGAAGAGGACTGGCGGAATCGGGCGCCCCATCGCCATCGCCTGTCAGCCGCCGAAGCGACGGCACAGGTCCGCGATGCCGTTCGAGCGGCCACGTATGCGTTGCAGGCGAATGAACCGCCGTCGACCGTCGATCCGTTTCCGTATTTCTTGTTCGATCGGCGACGATACGAAGAGTGAGTGGCCCTCGAGGTTCGAGGCCTATGGCTGTTCCGCGGCGAAGTAACCCGGCCGCGCGGTGATGTCCGCGCGCGTATTCTTCAGCCGCACTTTGATGGCATGCCAGCCGGGACGCTTCACGCCCGCGGGCGTGTACGTGAGCAGGTACCGTGCGCGCATTTCCTCGAGCGCGCGCGTGAACAGCTCGCGCAGCTGACGGTCGGAGGTCGCCTTCCACGTCCGGCCGCCCGACGCGCCGGTCAGCGTGTCGAGAAACGCGTCCGACGCCACCCGCACGACGTGGATGACCACGCCTGCGCTGCGCGCCGTCTCGAGGAGCGACTCCTCCGTCAGCCAGCTCGCCGTGTCGTGCCCGTCGGTGAAGACGAGCAGCAGCGGACGCGTCGCATCGCGCGGGGAGAGCTCGATGGCCAGGTGCACCGCGTCGCGGAGCGAGGTGGCGCCGGCGCCCTTCAACTGGGCCAGCGCGGCGTTGATGCGGCCGAGCTCGGGCGTCATCGGCACGCGCAGATCCACGGCGTGGGAAAACGTGACGAGCGACGCGCGATCGCCGGCGCGCAGCGCGGCCGTCAGCCCGGTGCCGGCCTGAATCAGATGCGCGAGGCGGTCGCCCGACACGCTCGAGCTCGTGTCGAGGACCATCGTCACGCTGAGCGGCAGGTCCTCGAGCGTGACGCTCTCGACGTCCTGCGGGGCGCCGTTGTCCGTGAGGACGAAATCCTTCGCCGTCAAGCCGGGGACCGGCACGCCGCCGCGCATCACCGACACGTCGAGACGGACGATTTCAACCTCGGATTTGAATGCCGGCGGCTGCCCGCCGAGCGCAGCGGTGGACAGGCTGACCGCGAGAACCGCGGCGAGTCGCGTCACGGCTGCCGCGCCTCCGCGCGGAGCTGGTAGAGCGCATCGCGATCGAACTTGATGCGGTAGTCCCACCAGGGATCTTCGTGCGCCGATAGCTCGACGCACTGCTGCGCAAGCTCTCGCGCGCGCGTGGACTGTCCGGCGCGCTCCTCCGCGTGGCTGAGTGCGACGCACGCCGCCTGGTATCCAGCGCCGATTCCGAACGCCGCCTCATACTCCCTCTTCGCAGCGTCGAACCGCTTGTCTCGCTCGTCGACGCCGCCGAGAAAGAGATGCGCGAGATACCGCACGGTGTCCGAATCGGCGCCGGCGAGAGCAGCCTCGAGCGCCGCACGTGCGCGGCGGCGATCCCCCATGAAGAGGCGCAGCCAGCCGATGTGCAGCTGCGCGGCCGCGAGGTGCGGGTTGACGCGCAGCGCCTGCTCGTACGTGTCGATGGCGCCATTCGCGAATCGGCCGAGCCGCTGCCGCTCTTCCGGCCTGTCCGACGGCTCGTTGCGCAGACCGGTGACCGACCACTGCTGCTGGATCCGCATCTCGATCAGCGTGCCGCGGACGAAGAGCAGGTTCGCGTCGCTCGGGAATGCGCGGCGGCTCTCGAACACGGTCCGCCCTGCGCCGTCCCAGCCATCGAGACGGCCATCGGAAATCAGGATGCTCGCGACGACGTAATGCCAGCGGCGTGGGCTGACGTCACCACGCTCGGCGCCGAACGGCGCGGGACCAGCCGCCTGCACCAGCGTGCGACCGGTTTCGATGAGATACGTCGCAAGGTCCGGATCGTCGTCGAGAATGACGTTCGCCGCGTCGGCGTGAAGAATGGCCGCGACCATGCGGTCAGCGGGCGTAAACGTCGTCGTCGCGGCCTTCACGGCGCTCGCAATGTCGTCGTACGGCCACGCGGCGAGCTGCGTCGTCGCGTCCTGCCCGCGGCCGCTGCGGTAGAGGCGGACCAGCGACGTGTACGCGGCGATGTCGCCGGCGTAAACGTCAGTGACACCTGCAGCGAGCAGCATGCAGATGACAGCCAGCGTATACTTGATCGTCTGCTTTTCTGAGCCTTCCGCCATTCCGGCAGAACCCTCACCAAAGCCCAGCGCTTTTGATCGCGGTCGCGAGAGCTGTCTCCGTGTGGCTCGTCGGCTGACCGCGACGAGAGGTCATCATAATGGTGAGACGGCCCGCCGACATGAATGCGTTCGAATTTGCCGTGGTATCGGGGCTGCGCGCCGCGCAGCTGCATCGCGGCTGCACGCCGCGCGTCGAGCCGGGCCATAAGGTCGCGGTGACCGCGCAGCAGGAAGTCGCCGAACGCAAAGTGTTGCGGACGCCCGCTCTCAGCGCTGTCCCGGGTGCTTCCGACCCTGTCATGGCGTGACGAACACCATCTCGCGCAGCTCGCATTCGCCCTGCCACGCGGGCCAGTGCTGCTCGTGCAGCTGCATGAACCGGCGCATGATTTCGACAGCCGCGTCGCGCGACGGCGCCTCGAGAATCGCGTAGCCGCCGACGGCTTCTTTCGTTTCAGCAAAGGGGCCGTCGGTGAACGAGAGCCGGCCGCCGGCCTGCTTGATGCGAACGGCGGCGGACGCGGGCGCGAGGCCGCCTGTCTGCACGAGCGAACCGTTCTCGAGCGACGCCTCGATGAAGCGCCCCATGGCCTCCATCAGTGCGGGTGGCGGCGTCCCCTGCCCATCTGCCGCTCGAACCAATCCCAGAAACCGCATGATCTCCATCTCCTTGGCGGCCGCACTGGCCACTCATTGCCTTGTCGAATGGCAGGAGGCCCGATCGACACGGCCGGGAAAGGGAAACAAGCGTCGATTATTACTCTGCGCGGAGGGCGTCGAGCGGCGTCACCCGCGGGGACAGAGCTCGCCCGCAGGGGACAGAGCTCCCCGCGCGGGGACAGACCCCACACGCGGGGACAGAGCTGGCGAGCGCGGCGAGCGCTCGGCTGAAGCCTCGCGCT
>DASQHH010000995.1:0-3623 GCA_035632195.1 Vicinamibacterales bacterium | reverse complement strand
CGGCCTCTTCTCCGAGTTCCATTCCGTGCTTGGCGCGCTTCACTACGCGCGCGAGCACGGCGCTGCGGGCGTCCGAGTCAACTTCGCGAGCCCGCTGTACATGTCCCCCGACCGCGGTCCAAACTGGTGGCGGTACTTCTTCGAGCGCGACTCGATGCTGTTCGACGGCGCTGATGCACAGCAGGCCGAGGAAGTGGTTCTGGACCGCGTGGTGACGAAGTACGGCCGGTACGGCGGGTTCTCCGACGTCGTGCAGGGTGTCACCCCGTATTTCTATCCGGTGACGTTCGGGCTCGATCGGGGGACATTGCACGAGTACGTCGGACGTTTCGCAAAGGTGAACGCCTGCATCCGGGAGAGAGCAGCAGCGCTGGTGCATTCGCTGTTCGAGCCGAAAGCATTTCTGGTCGGCGTGAACTACAGAGGGACCGACGCGGTCATCCGCAAATGGATGGGCGTCATTCGACACTACCGGACGAAGCCCGTGCCGTACGAAGAGTACGCCGACGAAGTCCGGCGTGTGCTCGAGCGGCACGCGCCGGCGGCGTTCCAGGTGTTCGTGGCGACGGACGAGTCCCGCTTTCTCGGCTTCATGCGTCGCAGCTTCCCGGATCGCGTCGTGGCGATCGATGCGCCGCGAGCGGGGGATGACGGCAACGCCGTGCACCTCGACCGCTCGATCCCGCCGCTGCTCAAAGGCGAATCCGCGATGCTCGACGCGCTGCTGCTGGCGCGCTGCAACTATCTGATCAAGGGACGTTCGAACCTGTCCGATGCGGCGCTCGTGTTCAACCCTGCGCTGCCCTATTCATTCTGGCCAGACGTGCCGCTTCCGGCCCTGACGATGTAGTTGAACAGCGTGATGTCACGGTTGCGAAGGAAGTGAACGAGCAGCTCGGTCCACGAATAGTACGCGTGCATGTTCGCGTAGAACTCTGGGGCGATCTGACGCACGCGCGGCAGACGCGACCAGGGAATAGTCACGATGTCGTGGTGCTCGTTGTGGTAGCCCACGTTGAATGACACTCGATTGAGCGGGCCGTAATACGAGTACGTCTCCTGGCCCGGCACAAGAGCGAAATGTTCCTGGATCCAGCGAGCGCCGAGGGGGTGCAGACCGATGGCGAGGATCGACGACGCCAGAAGATAGGTGAAGGGACCGGCCCCGGCGAGCCAGATGAACGAGGCCATGGCTGCTGCCTGGACGACGAAGTTGATCACCGTCCACGTGTCGATCATCGGAATCTTCTTCATCCGGTTCGGGCGCACCACGCCCTGAATCAGGAACGTGCAGGCGAGCCACGCGCCCTTCATGAACCCGGAGCGTCCGATGAACCGGGATTCGTCGGGTCCGGGCACGCCGCCGTCGAAGTCCATGTCCCCGATGTGGCGGTGGTGCAGCAGGTGGTACTTTCCGAAGGGAATCGCCCCGGGAAAGACCAGAGGCAGATTGGCGGCGAGCGCCGTCAGGCGATTGCCCGTCCGCCAGCGGAAGACGAGGTTGTGCGACGTCTCGTGGATGAGCGCCCACAGCGCGTGCCCGATCGTCGCGCCGAGAATGTACGCGCACGAGAGCCAGACGTACCAGGGTCGGCTGCCGACGAGCATCGCGAGGGCGAACTGGGCGGCGACCAGCGCGGCGACCCACAACGCGCTCAGCGGTTCCGTGCCCGCGAGCGCACGCAACTCGGGATGCGCCGCGAGCATCTGCCGTCCACGCGCGGCGTGGGGCTCCGGGTAGGTGACGCGAATGTAGTCGAGAGTGGCGGTGTCCGACCGTCGGGCTTCTACGGCCATAATCGATCTGCAACGATCGCCTGCGCGCACTTCCCCGTTGGCGGCGCACTCATGTTGTATTACGGTCCGAAGGGAAAGACAACGGGTTGCTTCGAGACCTCATCAAGAGGCATGCGCGAGCAACGCCGCGTACTGCGCCGTGAGGCGGCCGGCGATCTCCTGCCAGTCGAACCGCTTCGCGAACGCCGGCCCGGCCGTCCTCGCCCGGACGCTGAGCTCGGCATCGTTCAGCGAGGACACGATCCCCGCAGCGAGTCGACGTGAATCGGCGGCCGGCGTCAGCCGCACCAGATCGGCAGCGCCCTTGAGCGCCAGCTCGCGATAACCGGCGATATCCGTCGCGACGACAGGCCGCCCGGCAGCCAGCGCCTCCAGAAGGACGATGCCGAAGCTTTCGTCGCCGATTGCCGGCGAACAGACGACGTCGGCCGCTCGATAGTAGGCGGGCAAGATGTCGTCAGCGACGCGCCCGGCGAATCGAACGTCCGCGCGAGAGTGTCGCGCACGCGATTCGGCGGCCGCCCGGTCCGGTCCATCGCCGACGATCACGAGCCGCACCGATCCACACGCATCGGCGACGCCCGACATCGCGTCGATGAGGTCGTTGATTCCCTTGCGCGGTTCGATCCGTCCGACAAACAGCACGACGCGCGTCGCACCGGACATCTCCGGAGGCGGCGGCGCCGCACGCTGGAATTCGACGGCGCTGATTCCGTTGGGCACGACGAGATATTGTCCGGGAAAGTAGCGGTCGACCGTGCTGCGCGCGGCGGCCGAGACGGCGACTCGCAGCGTGACGCGGCGGAGCAGCGGCCTCAGCAGGCGGGCGAATCTCGCGTAGAAGCGATGTTCGCGCTCGCGATGCGTGTGAAACGTCGCGACGACCGGCGCGGTCGCCGCGAGGACCGCACACCACGGTACGAGCGGCATCAGCGGCTCGTGGACATGAATGACGTCGAATCGTTCTTCGGCGTACAACCTCCGCACGCGCCGCCACGTGCGGGGATCGATGCCCATCCCGGTCTCGGTGCCGCCGATGACGGGCGCGATGCAGCCGCTCACCGATTGTTCGCCGCGAGGAAGCGGCGCGGATGCCGCTCCGAAGATCCGCGCCGTGTGCCCGAGCGTCTGGAGTGCCCGCGCCTGCGCGCGGATATGCGAGTTGACGCCGCCGTCGCGCGCGAGATCGTACGGGGCGCAGATGCCGATGTGCATCAGCGGCGTGATCCAGCGCGGTCGAACAGCGTGCGAATGACCGGAGCGAATCCCGGAAAGACCGTCGATCGATACGGAGCGTCCGGGCACAGCGCCGCCGTCAGGCGGCGGTGCGCGGCGCCGAGCCGGTGATACGGAAGCGCGGGAATCCAGTGGTGGAGCGAGTGGTATCGCAGCCCCACCGGCGCGACCATCGCATGGCCGAATTCGACGGCGACACGCATGGGCGTCGTCCTGGCGACGATGGTGCATGAGTCGAGGAGTTGCTCGACCATCGTCAGCTGTTCCGCTTCGTTCTCGTATCGGTGCGCCGCAATCGTGCGGATCCCATTCACCAGGGACGCGGCCGCGGTGCCGCACGCCCAGCACGCGACCGCTGCAGCAGGGAGGACGCCGGTGAACCAGAGGCCCGCCGCCGTCCAGCAGAAGGCGCACGCCGCAGCTTCCTGAATGTTCGTGCCGGGCGGCAGCGGCTCATGGCGCACGTACTCCGGGTTGATCACCAGGGCCGAAAGCCTGCCGCGCACGAAACGGCGGACGGACGGCAACAGCCATCCGAGTGGCGCGGCGACAGCGAACCGCAAGAAGCCCACGACGGGCGCCGCGGCGGC
>DASQHH010000994.1:0-6430 GCA_035632195.1 Vicinamibacterales bacterium | reverse complement strand
TCGAGCGCGAAGAGCGGCGGCGCGCCGTCCAGCACGCCATTCTGGCGCTTCCCCACGATCTCCGACAGGTCGTCGTCCTCCGGCATTTCGGAGAGCTGTCGTACGACGAGATTGCCGAAGCCGTGGGAACGTCGGCCGGCGTCGTGAAATCGCGGCTGCACGAGGCGAAACGGAAACTCGGGAAGCTGCTCGGAGATTTGCGGACGACATCATGAAGGACATGGATTCAGAGGATCGGGTCACGCGGCTGCTGGACGAACTCGGACCGGCCGAACCGCCGGCCGGCTTCTCACACGACGTGATGACGCGGATCGCGACCGCCGGTCGAACGCCCGGCAAAGTGCTGCCCTTTGGCAGCGGAGGGATGGTCATGACAAAGATAGCGATGTTGGGCCTCGCAGCGGCGGCGGCGATCGTGTTCGGCGTGTTCGCTGTCCGTGGTTTCCCGACCGTCGACCGGGGTACGGAAGGCACGATCGGCGCGGCGAAGAAGTATCAGGCGCCGCAGATGGCGGCGAGCGACGTCAAGACCGGCGACGCGTCGGTTCAGGAATTCCTCCAGAGCGACACGTTCGACAGGCTGATGAAGGACCCGCAGGCGCGCGCGCTGCTGGCGGATGCGAGCTTCCGGGAGCACATGCGCAACCAGGCGTTCGCCGATGCGATGCGCGATGCCGCCGTCCGCGGTGCCCTGCGCAACGCGCAGCTTGCGCGGATTTTCGGCGACGACGAGGCGCGGGCCGAGCTGGCAAGACAGCTGAAATCGGAGACCCGGGCGGCGGCTGAAGCGAGCGACGTGCGCGCGAGCGCGCGGGCTTCGCTGAGCGCTGACATGCGCAATGCCATCCGCGATGCCCTGTCGCGTGAGGATCTGAGAAACTCGCTCAGGAATCAGGCGGTGTGGGACGCGCTGTCCGACGCGGCCCTCCGCCAGAATATGCGCGCCGACTATGCCGCCGCGCTCGAAAGTGCGGCGATGGTCTCGGCGCTGCACTCCAACGCGCTGTCGGCGGCCATCCGCAACGGCGCTCTCGAGTCGGCTCTCCGCCGCTGACCCACATCGCGCTGACGCCTTGCGACCCGGCGGACTGCTCCGCCGGGTCGTTTTCATGTACACGACACTTCCGGCAGGTGCGTTAACATCTGCGCGGGCTCGCGAATGCCGCGAATGCGCCGGGGTCTCACATCTCTCTTCATCGGAGCCATGCTCGCGTCGCCCGCCGCGGTGCAGGCCCAGTTGCGCGCCGTCGACTTGCCGCAGGTGCGGCTCGTCTACGTCGACCCGTTCGAGACCTACCTCGTCCCCCATGCCGTCCGCACGTTTCTGAACTCGTACCGCTTTCAGCGCAGGCTGTTCGGCCTCGACGTGTCGAAGCCCGTGACGGTGCTGCTGGTCGACTTCCAGGACAGCGGCAACGCGAGCGCGACCGTGATTCCGTACGACGAGCTGACGATCCAGATCGAGCCGCTCAGCTTCGACCTCGAGACCATCGCCGGCAATGACCGCCTCAACGTGATCATGAACCACGAACTGGTGCACATCGCGGCCATGGATGTCGCTTCGCACCGCGATGGCGTGTTCCGAAGCCTGTTCGGCGGCAAAGTGGCGCCGCTCGCCGAGCAGCCGGAATCGATCGGCTATTTTTTCCTGACGGCGCCCCGCGTCGCGGCTCCCCGCTGGTATCAGGAAGGCATCGCCGTGTTCGTGGACACGTGGATGGCCGGCGGACTCGGCCGCGCGCAGGGCGGCTACGACGAGATGGTGTTTCGCTCGATGGTCCGCGACGGGACGAAGTTCTACACGCCCCTCGGCCTGGTGTCGGAGGGGACGAAGATCGATTTCCAGGTCGAGGTGAACTCGTATTTGTACGGTACGCGGTTCATGACCTGGCTGGCGCGGAGGTACTCGCCGGAGCAGGTCATCGAGTGGGTATCCCGCCACGGCGACAGCAAGGCCTATTACGCGTCGCAGTTCGAGCATGTGTTCGGCCGGCCGATCGAGGCGGCGTGGATCGACTGGGTGGACGAAGAGCACGCCTTCCAGCAGCAGAATCTGCTCGCCATCCGCAAGTATCCGGTGACGCCGGCACGCGACCTGACCGCCCGCGCGCTCGGTTCCGTGTCGCGCGCGTACTACGACGCCAGGAATGCCACCATCTATGGCGCGGTGAACTATCCGGGCGTGCTCTCGCACGTCGGCGCGATCTCCATGTCGACCGGCGCCGTCGAGAAGATCGTCGATATCAAAGGACCGTCCATCTATACGGTGTCGTCGGTCGCCTACGATCCAGACGCGCGGACGATCTTCTACACCGCCGACAACGGCGCGTATCGCGATCTCATGAACGTCGACCCGGCCACCCATCGCGCGCGAATGCTCATGAAGGATGCGCGGATCGGCGATCTCGCCTTGAATCGCGCCGACCACTCGCTGTGGGGCATTCGGCACCTGAACGGCATCTGCACGCTTGTCCGTATCGCCGCGCCCTATCGCGAATGGACGCGCGTCGCCACCTGGCCGTACGGCACGATCGTGTACGACCTGGACGTATCGCCGGACGGCACGAAGCTCGCCGCGTCATTCGGCGATCCGAGCGGGAAGCAGGAGGTCCGTGTCCTCGCGCTCGACACGGCGTCGAACGTGAACGCCGCGCCGATTGCGTCGTTCGACTTCGGCACGACCGTACCGAGCGGATTCGTGTTTTCACCGGACGGCCGGTATCTCTTCGGCACCTCGTACTACACGGGCGTCTCGAACGTCTTCCGGTACGACATCGAGCAGCACAAGCTCGACGCCGTGACGAATGCCGAGACGGGCTTCTTCCGCCCGATTCCGATCGGCGGCGACAGGCTCATCGTGTTTCGCTATTCCGGCGAGGGGTTCGTGCCCGCCGAAATCGAGGCCAAGCCGCTCGAGGACGTCGGCGCCATCACGTTCCTCGGGGAACGCGTCGCCGAAGAGCATCCTGTCGTGAAAGGCTGGATGGTGGGTCCGCCGGGCGACGTCGAGCTCGACGCGGCCGTCGACCGGCCGCAGCCGTACCGCATCGGCGGCGGCCTCGCGCGCGAGTCGATGTATCCGGTCCTTCAGGGATACAAGAACACCGGTGCGATCGGCTACCGCTTTAATCTGTCGGATCCGCTGCAGCTCAATCGGGCTTCGCTGACCCTGTCGTACTCGCCCGTGACGACGCTCCCCGCAGACGAGCGGCTCCACGTCGACGCGGAGTACCGCCGGTACGACTGGCGGGCGCGCGCGCAGTGGAACGGCGCCGACTTCTACGACCTGTTCGGACCGGTGCAGACCGGCCGCAAGGGCTACTCGTTCGAGGCCGGCCACCTGTCCACGCTGATTTTCGATGAGCCTCGCAGACTGGACCTGGATGTTTCCGCGACCGTCGCCGGCCGGCTCGATCGACTTCCGGCCTACCAGAACGTTGCCGTCAACGTCGACCATCTCGCGACGGTCGAAGCGAAACTCTCGTATTCCGACGTGCGGAAGTCGCTCGGGTACGTGGACGACGAAGGCGGCCGGCGATGGTCGATCGTCGGCCACGCCGACGACGTGGACGGTGAAACCTTTCCACACCTCTACGGCACGTTCGACCAGGGGCTGCCGCTTCCGATCGGCCACTCGTCAATCTGGTCGCGGAGTGCAGCGGGGATCTCGCCGCGCGACCCCGCGAACCCTTTCGCGAACTTCTATTTCGGCGCGTTCGGCAACAACTATGTCGACCATCTCGACGAGAAGCGGTACCGCGAGTGGTCCAGCTTTCCTGGCATCGGCATCGACGAAATCGGCGGGCGCAATTTTGCCAAGTCGATGGTGGAGTGGAACGCGCCGCCCTGGCGATTCAGCCAGCTCGGGACGCCGGCGTTCTACGCGACCTGGATGCGCCCCGCCGTCTTCGCCGGCGTGCTGGGGACGAACCTCGATCGCTCCGACATCCGCCACGTCATCTCGGACGTCGGCGGGCAGATCGACGTGCGATTCGGCGCGCTGTCGGCGCTCGAGTTGACGTTGTCGGTCGGAGGCGCCGTCGCCTTCGAAGCCGATGCGGCTCCGCGGCGCGAAGCCATGGTGTCGCTCAAGATCCTCAGGTAGGTTCCAGCCGTGTGGACGACGCTCATCGCCGTCGCGCCCGTCGTGCTCTTCCTCCTGGCATTGGCGCGGCTCGACACGTTTCAGCTGGTGCGCCCCTCCTGGATCGCTGCCGCCGTGGCAGCCGGCGCGGCCGCCGCCGGCGTGTCGCTCGCGGTCAACGAGTGGTTCTTGACCGCACGGCACGTACCCGTGCTCGTCGTCAGCGGCGCGCTCGCGCCGATCCTCGAAGAGATTCTCAAGAGCCTTCCGATCGTCGTGCTCGTCCTCACCGGCCGCATCGCGTTTCTGGTGGACGCGGCGATCGATGGCTTCGCGGTCGGCACGGGCTTCGCGCTGGTGGAAAACCTGTGGTATCTCCATTCGCTCGGCAGCGCGTCGCTCATGCTCTGGATCGTCCGCGGCTTCGGCACCGCGATGCTGCAGGGCGCGACGACGACGATGTTTGCGGTGATCGCGCGGACGCTGGCCGATCGCGCGCCCGGGCGCGCCGCGATGATCGTCGCGCCCGGCCTGATCGTCGCAATCCTGATTCACGCGGCGTTCAACATCCGCGTGCTTCCGCCGGCGGCCGAAATGCTCGTCATCCTGGGCGTGCTGCCGATCCTGGTCATCGTCGTGTTCGACCGCAGCGAGCGCGCCACGCGTGAATGGATCGGGGCTGGCCTCGATCTGGACATCGAGCTGCTCGGCCTCATCACGTCCGACGCCTTCAGCGTCACGCGGTTCGGCCGGTATCTGCAGGAGCTGCGCGCGCGGGTGCCCGGCCCCCAGGTCGTCGACATGATGTGCCTGCTGCGGGTCGAGCTCGAGATCGCGATTCAGGCAAAGGCGCTATTGATCGCCCGGAACGCCGGGCTGGAGCTCGCGCCGGGTCCGGACCTCGACGCGGCGCTCGACGAACGACGAGCGCTGCAGGCGTCGATTGGACGCGCCGGGCTGCTGGCGCTTCGGCCGCTGCAGATCACCAGCCACCGCGACGCCTGGCATCGTCAACTGCTGTCATCAGGCAGCCGGAGTCACCGCGCTTCCGATCAGTAATCCGGAAGGGCGATGCGATCACCGAACTCGCGCCCCGCCGCCAGCTTCGAGATCCAGCCGACCGACAAAAGCCGCATGATCTGCTTGTGGAGAAACAGCGAGAACGCTGACTTCGGCGCAAACGCTCCGGCAAACCGCCGGGCCACGCGCTGCTTCATCTCGACGAACCCGCCAAATATCCGCTGATAACGCGCGAAGGCGTCTGCGTAACCGACGCCGGCTCGATGAAGCTCGCCGGCAAGGATGTAGGCGGCGGCCATGGCCAGCGCGGAGCCCTGTCCGCCGAGTAAAGAGACGCAGAACGCGGCGTCACCGATGAGAGTGACGCGTCCATTCACCCACGAGCCGGGAAGCTCGCCCATTGTGACCTGACTCACGCGATCGAAGTACACATCGTCGGTCGACTGGAGCGCGTCGATGATCCCGGGACACTCCCACCCACTCTTGCCGAACCGCTCGCTCAACACGGCCTTTAGATCGCGGACGCTGGATGGCAGCGCAGGATCGTCGTCGGCAAACGTGAAGAGAAACATCGTCCGGTCGTTTCTCATGGCGAAGCGTGAGACGACCTGTCCGACTTGCGAGTACATGACGTACGCGAGCTCGTCTCTCGGCCGGTAGCCGTCAATCTCGAAGGCCGCCACTTTGATGCCGAGGTAGCGCTCAAAGCGACGTTCCGGTCCAAACACCAGCTCGCGAACGCGAGAGTGCAGGCCGTCCGCACCCACGACAAGGTCGAAAGAGCGAGGTCGATGCCGCTCGAATGCCACGCGCACCTCGTCGGCACTCTGATCGATCTGCGCGACGGCATCCCCGAAGATCGTCTCTACGTTTCGGGGGAGCGCATGAAAGATCGCGGCGGCGAGGTCGCCTCGCGGAAGGCTCGTGAATCTGCCGCCCATCCCGTGGGAAAAGGCCGACGCCGGAAATCCAGACACGCGTCTGCCACAGGCGTCGACGACTCTGACTTCGCGGATCGCGTACCCGGTGCGAAGCAGCTCGGGCAGCAGATTCATGTGCGCGGCCACGTCGAATCCGGCGCCCCAGAAATCGATGATGTATCCGCCCGTTCGAAGGGCCGGCGCCCGTTCGACAATCGTCGGCTCCATACCGCGCCGAGCGAGCCAGTATGCGAGCGTCGGCCCGGAGATCCCTGCGCCTGAGATCAAGACGCGCATTGGATTGGACACGCCACGAGGCTATCGCAGTAGCGAGCTCGTGGACGATTTGGCTGGATTCAGACGGATGAGTTTTGGCTGGGATTTGGAACCGCTCGCGGGGCGCGAA
>DASQHH010000993.1:0-2302 GCA_035632195.1 Vicinamibacterales bacterium | reverse complement strand
CCGTGCCGGGCACCTCCTACACCTACGGCATCACCAACCGTTTCTACGCCAAGCGCAAGCTCGTGCCGGGCCAGCCCGGACAGTCGCGCGAGATTCTGGATGTCGAGTTGACGCAGAGCTATTACGACAATCCGCTCGCCTCGCAGTTCGACGTCCAGTACAACACGGCGTTGAATCTCAACAACAGCCAGGCTCCGTCGAAATTCTCGCCGGTGGCGCTCAGCGTCCGCGGCATGCCGACCAACGACATCACCGGGACGGTCCGCGCCGAGTTCGATGCGCGTTATCACGCGATGCGCACGATTTCGGCCAACGGCACGTACGCCTGGACCGGCCGCCTCCAGACCAGCGTCGGCTGGACCAAGAGCGCCTACATTCCGCAGCTCAGCTCGTGCGACCCGACGGTATCCGGAGCCGCGTGCGACACGTCGAGCCAGATGATCACCACTGCGGCGAACGCGCACACCAAGAACAATCATTTCGGCGTCATCTACAACTTCAATTTCGACGTGCGCAACTCGTACTTCCAGCAGCAGCAGGTCAGCGGCTTCTACAATGCGCAGTGCTGCGGTCTGGCATTTCAGTACCAGCAATACAACTTCCCGAGCAGCCCGCTCTTTCCGGTTCCCTCGGACCACCGTTTTTTCCTGACCTTCACGCTCGCCGGCCTGGGCAACTTCTCGCCGTTCAACGGTGCCCTGGGCAACGTCCCGCGGTGAAAACCACTCTCGTCACCGGAGCCGCCGGTTTCGCCGGCAGCCACCTGCTCGATCAGCTCGCAGCCGACGAGCCGGCGGGCACCGTCGTGGCCTGGCATCGCCTGGCCCGCGGCGACGGTCCCCCCGGCGTGCGCTGGCAGGCGGTCGACATGCTGGACCGGAGCGCGGTGTCGGCTGCCATCGCGGAAACGCGACCAGCGGTCGTATTCCACTGCGCGGGCGCAGCGCATGTGCAGCGCGCGTCCGCCGGCGCGGAAGCGGCATTCGCGATCAATGTTCGAGGCACGCAGTTTCTGCTGGACGCACTGGCCGTGAACAACGTCCCGTGTCGCGTCCTCGTGCCGAGCTCGGCGATGGTCTATCAGCCCTCCGCGCGCGCTCACACCGAAGGTGATCCCCTCGTCCCGCCGAACGCGTACGGCTTGAGCAAGCTCGCGCAGGAGATGCTCGCCGCGCGGGCGTCAACCAACGGCATCTCCGTCGGCATCGCGCGCGCGTTCAACCATGTCGGTCCGCGGCAGGATCCGTCGTTCGTCGTGTCCGACTTCGCGAGGCAGATCGCGCGCATCGAAGCCGGCGCGGCGCCGCCGGAAATGGTCGTCGGCAACCTCGAGGCCCAACGCGAGCTGACCGACGTGCGCGACACGGTCCGCGCCTATCGCGCCGTGGTCGACCGCGGACAGCCCGGCCGGCCCTACAACATCAGTTCGGGCCGTGCCTTCGCCATCGGCGAGCTACTCGAGAGGCTGTTGACTCGGGCGCGTGTGCCCATCACGGTCCGCACGGATCCGGCCCGGTTCCGGGCGAACGACGTGACGATTCTCGTCGGCGACCCGTCGCGCATCCGCGAGGAGCTCGGGTGGGCGCCGCAGATTTCTCTCGACCGGACGCTCGACGACGTACTCGAGTACTGGCGACGGGCATGAGAATCCTCGTGACCGGCGGCACGGGATATCTGGGCCGCGCGATCGTCGCGGCGCTCGCCCTCCGCGGCCACGACCTGGTCATCTTCGGCCGCTCCGCCAGCCGCGCCGGACTCCCGGGCACGGCGGTCGACGGAGACATCCGCGATGCTGACGCCGTCGCCCGCGCCGCGGCCGGTTGCGATGCGATTTCGCATTCCGCGGCGCTCGTCAGCATCTGGCGCCGCCGCCCAGCCGATTTCGACGACGTGAATGTCGGCGGTTTGCGCAACGTCGTTGCCGCACACCAGCGCCACAGGATCGGACGGATCGTGTACACCTCGTCGTTCCTGGCGCTGGCGCCGCGGGACGCGGCGGCGCCAATCGCCGCGAATGATTACTCAAGGACGAAGATCCTCGCGGACCAGGCGGCGGACGAGGAGGTCCGCAACGGCGCGCCGATCGCGCGCGTCTATCCTGGAGTCGTGTACGGGCCCGGACGTTTCACTGAAGGCAACCTCGTCGGGAGGCTCATCGCCGATCATCTGCGCCGTCGCCTTCCGGGTCTCGTCGGACCCGAGCATCGATGGTCGTATTCATACGTAGACGACGTCGCGGAAGGCCACTGCGCCGCGGTCGAGCGGGGCGAGTCGGGAGCGCGGTATATCCTGGGCGGCGAAA
>DASQHH010000992.1:0-3260 GCA_035632195.1 Vicinamibacterales bacterium | reverse complement strand
CCTTCAGCGCGTCCTGCCAGTTGATCCACACGGCGGTCGGCTTGACCGGAGGCTGCGGATCAGGGACGGCGACGAGAAACCGCTGGCCGTCGCGCGCGGGCTCGTACCGCGTGGGGGCGCCTGGACCGTTCGCAGGTCCGGTGTGGAAGAGCGCCGTCCCTCGCGCGGACGCGAACGATCCCGCGCCCGCGGCAAGCTGAACGGCCTGCAACATGCCCTTCGCGTCCATGAAGTACAGCTCTTTGCCGTCGCCGCGCCACGTGGGCTGTTCGCCACCGTCCGTCGACACCTGCCACTTTGCGCCGGTCGGCGGGAACGGTTGGACGATGACTTCGGGCCGGCCGCTCTCTGTCGACACGTACGCGATCCACCGGCCGTCGCCGGAGAAGCGCGGAGCGTACTCGTCCGACTCCGGCGTCTTCGTGACCTCGATCGTCCGGGCCGGATCCGAGGCGTCGCCGACGAGGATGTCACCCATCGCCTGATCGCGGAGCTCGCGGTAGACGAACGAACGGCCATCGGGCGCCCAGTCGAGGGTGTCCTTCTGCTCGTCGTTCAGCAGCAGCGGTCGATCGGCGCTGCTTCCGTCGGCGTCCTTGACGTAGAGGTCCAGTGGGCCGTTGCGATAGGACGTGAACGCGATCCGTTTGCCGTCGGGCGACCACGCCGGCTCCCAGTCGTGCGTGCCGACGAAGGTGAAGCGGACGGCGGACGCGCCGTTCTCGAGGATCCAGATGCTCCGGTTGCCGTGCGTGGGATCGGTGACGGCAGCCGCGACGCGCCGGCCGTCGGGCGCCAGGCGGAACTGGTCGAATTCGCGCGGCTGATCGAACACGCTCAGATCGCGGCCGGCGCGATCGAACCAGTGCAGCGTCGAGGTCGCTGCGGGGCGGGCGACAGCGTAGACGAGGATGCCGTTGTCGGACACGCTGTACGAGGCGGCCAGGCCGACGGTCTGGGTGTTGACGTCTCCCGCGAGCGTCACGGCTTCGCCGCTCAGGCGGGCGGTCGCGGCGTCGAATGGCTGCGCGACGAGCGTCCCTTCCCTGACGAACAGCAGGTACCCCGGCGAGGCAAACATAATCTTCGCGAGCGTGGAAAACAGCCGGCGCGGCGCAGCGTCGAGCGATCCGAGATAGGCGCCCGACTCTTCGGGCCGGCCGCTCCGCGCCACGTAGACGAAATGCCGGCCGTCCGGCAGGAACTGCGGAGAGCGGAGCGAGTTCTCGTGGAACTGTTTGTTGAGCGGGGCGACGAGCCGGGATTCGCCGCCCGCGGCGGGAATCTGGTGCAGGCCGAACCGGTCCGAATAAACGATGACGTCGTTGGCGCTCCACGTGCCGCCGAGCGAGACCGCCGCCGAGCGCGAAATCGTCTGCACCGATGCCGTCGCCACCTCCACCCGCTTGAGCATGCCGCCGGCGAAGAATCCGATGGCGTGGCCATCGGGCGCCAGGAACGGCAGCGCCGCGCCGTCGGTGCCGCGAAGTTCCACGGCGTCGGGTTGATCGATCCGCCTGGTAAACACGCGAATCACGCCGTCCTTCGCTGCCGCCGTCCACGCCAGCGTGCTGCCGTCGGCGGAAATCACGGGAGCCGCGATTGGCGGCAGGGTGAACCTCATGGAGCCCTGAACGACGCCGGAGCCTGACGACGCCGGAGCGCGGCCGCGAAGCACGTACGCGGCGCCCGCGCCGAGAAGCGCGCACGCCACGCCGACGCCGAAGAGCGGCGCCCACGCGGCCCGGCGCCCGCCGGAGTCCACCCGGGCGGCCGGACGATCGAAGTACCAACCGGCATCCGCAATGTCACGCAGGCGCCGCTTCGGATCCTTGTCGAGGCATCGCTCGACGAGCGCGCGAAGACCGTCGGGCGTTCCGGCAGGAATGGCCGACCAGTCCGGCTCGCGCTGGAGGATGGCCGCAATCACGTCCGAGGTGGTCTCGCCCGCGAACGCCCTGCGGCCGGTGATCATCTCGAACAGCACGCAGCCGAACGCCCAGATGTCGGTGCGCTTGTCCACCGGCTTCCCGCGCGCCTGCTCCGGGCTCATGTACGGCGCGGTGCCGAGCAGCGTTCCGTCCGACGTCGGGCCGATCGTCGTCGGCGAGTGCGTGAGGTTTGCAGACGAGCCCTCGGCGCCCGCTTTGGCGAGGCCGAAGTCGAGCACCTTCACGGTGCCGTCGGCTGTCAGTCGGATATTCGCCGGCTTGAGGTCGCGGTGGACGATGCCGCGCTCGTGCGCCGCGTCGAGCGCGCCGGTGATCTGCTTCGCGATGGCGATCGTCTCTTCCGCGCTCAACGGGCGCGCCTGCACGTGGGTCGACAGGTCCTCGCCTTCGACGAGCTCCAGCACGATCGCGCGCGTGTCGCCGGACTGCTCGACGCCGTAGATCGCGGCGATGTTGGGATGATTGAGCGATGCGAGCACCCGCGCTTCGCGTTCGAATCGCGCGAGCCGATCCGGATCGGCGGCCACGCCGATCGGCAGAATTTTGATCGCCACGTCGCGTTCGAGCCGCGCATCGTGTGCGCGATAGACCTCGCCCATTCCGCCGGCCCCGACGGAGCCGGCAATCTCGTACGCGCCGAGGCGTGTGCCCGGAGAGAGACTCATCGTGGCGGATGGGGACTCCGGAATTATATGATCGCGCGCATGAGCGGCGACGCCATTCGCGAACACCTCGTCCGAGTGCTCGACTGGGAAGAAGCGCACGTCGGATTCGACAAGGCGGTCGGAGGGATTCCCGCCGGCAAGCGCGGCGCGCACGCCGCGGGCTTCGAGCATTCGCCGTGGCAGCTCGTGGAGCACATCCGCATCGCCCAGGACGACATCCTGGACTTCTGCGTCAACGCGAAGTACGTCCACAACCTGAAGTGGCCCGACGACTACTGGCCGCGCTCAGCGTCGCCGTCGGATGCCGCCTGGAACGAGAGCCTCGCGTCGTTCGCGCGCGCGCGGGAGCGGATGAAAACGCTCGCGCGCGAGACGCCCGATCTGACCGCGCCGGTGCCGACCGGCAAGAGCCACCAGACCTATCTGCGCGCGATACTGTTGTCCGCCGACCACGCCGCGTACCACGTCGGCCAGATCGTCGCCGTCCGCCGCGCGCTCGGCGTGTGGAAGTGAAAGCACCTCTGGCCCCGCTCCGCTTCGCCACGGGCGCGCTTCGCGCGCTGCTACGGACGGATGGCGACTTTCGGTTCGATGCGCAGGATCTCGAATGGACGGTCCGACAGGTTCTCTTCCTGGTGCGCCG
>DASQHH010000991.1:0-7158 GCA_035632195.1 Vicinamibacterales bacterium | reverse complement strand
GTGCCGGCCTCGATGGTGTGGCCGGGGGAGCGGAGGTAGGAATAGGCGAACGATCCGTTATCGAACGCCAGGTCGCCGCCGGCAACCAGCTGGCCGTAGTTGCCAAGAATCTCCTGCGCGAGCGCCTGGAACCGCTGGTTCGCTTCGCTCCATCCGATCTTCAGGATGGATCCTTCGGGTCCGGGTGCGCCTTTGCGCATGATGCTGCTGATCGCGCGCAGGTGATTCAGCCGGAGGACTTCGTTTTCGACATACGGCTGCGCGATCTTCTGTCTCACGACGGCCGGCTCGATCGGCGACTCGTCGCGCGCGTCCATCGCCTTCCAGATCTCTGTCAGGCGATCGAGCTGGCGGCGCGTCTGCACCTGGAACAGGACGCCGAGCGTCGCACGCTCGTGCGCAAGCGTGCCGAGCGCAACCTTCCATCCCTCGCCCGCAGGGCCGAGAACGTTCGCTGCGGGCACGTCGACGTCGCGGAAGAAGACTTCGGTGAATTCGGACTCGCCGGTCATCTGGCGCAGCGGCCGGACCTCGACGCCCGGCGTCTTCATGTCGACGAGGATATAGGTGAGCCCCGCGTGCTTTTGCGATCCGGCGTCACTCCGCGTGAGCAGCGCGCACCAGTCGGCCACCCAGGCGTAGCTGGTCCAGATCTTCTGGCCATTGATGACGTAGCGGTCGCCGCGCCGCTCGGCGCGCGTGCGCAGACCGGCGAGGTCCGAACCGGCGTTCGGCTCGGAAAATCCCTGACACCAGATCTCGTCGCCGCTCAGGATGTTTGCCAGGTAGCGTTTCTTCTGCGCGTCGGTGCCGAAATGGATGATCGTCGGACCGATGATGGCGAGGCCGAGCGTGTTGGCGAGCGGCGGCGCGCCCGCATGGGCCATCTCCTCGGTGAAGATGGCCTGCTCCATCAGGGTCGCGCCGCGGCCGCCGTACTCTTTCGGCCATGCGACGCCGGCCCATCCGCCTTCGAAGACGATCTTTTGCCATCGCCGCTGGAAGGCGAACTTCTCGTGCATCGAGGACTGGAGGTGCTCGGCTTCCCAGTTCCTGGGGGCTTTGGCGGCGATCCACGCGCGAAGTGCGTCGCGGAAGGCGGTTTCCTGGGCCGTCAGCGTGAGATCCACGGGGCCGCCAGTGTATCTCAGCCGCTATGGTCGTGCGGCTTCGCGCAGGATCCCGGCTGGAACGTTGCCGCCGGAAACGATGACGACCGTCCTGCCGGACGGTTTCTGCGCGAGTTCGAGGTAGGCGGCCAGCGCGGCGGCGCCGGACGGTTCGGCCACGACGTGATCGTCGTAGAGCAGGCGACTGATCGCGCGCATCATCGAGTCGTCGCTGACGAGCACCATGTCGTCCACAAGACGACGCACTGCGGTGACGTTCGCAGCAACCGGCACGCGCGTGGCGAGGCCGTCGGCAATAGTGTCGGCGGTGTCGGTCAAGACGACGCTTCCCTTCTGCCACGACAGGTAATACGAAGGCGCGTGCTCGGCCTGGACGCCTACGATGCGGATGCCAGGCCTGCGTTCTTTCGAGGCGCCGGCGACGGCGCGAATCAGCGCCGAATCGCCGACGGGGACGATGATCGTCCGCACGTCCGGAAGGTCCGCCACGATCTCAAGCGCCATCGTCGCAGCGCCGACCGGAATGTCGGCATCCGTTGCATCGTCCATCAGGTACGCGCCGGTCTGCTGCGCATGCCGGGCCGCGGTCTCGCGCGCTTCGGCGAAGTCGCCGTTGACTTCGGTGATCTGCGCGCCTAGATCGACGATCTTCTGTGCCTTGACCGGATTGGGATTCCGGGGCAGAAAGACCGTCGCGGGAACTCCGAACGTCTTCGCTGCATACGCGACAGCGGCGCCGTGATTGCCGGTGCTGGATGTCACGACCGCCTCGACTCGGCGCCGGTCCTTGTTCACGGCGAGCGCGTACAGCGCGCCGCGAACCTTGAACGAGCCGGTCGGTAGCTCGGACTCGAGCTTCAGAAACAGATCCGGAGCGACGTGAGAAGCGACCAGCCGTGTCGGACGAATGTATGCGGAAAGGACCTTCGCGGCGCCAGCGACGGACATGCCGCTACGGTACTCCGGTGAGCCAACAAGGCACGAGGGCTCGAAGCATTCCCAGGGCGTCCGCAAACGGACAGGTGTGTCCCGCAACCGAGATCAACCAGCCGGAAATCGCCCAAAATCACGCTAATCTCGCAGGCACGGCGGTTGCTCGAGCGAGCGCCATGCGCTTCTTGCTTTGGGTGCTCTACCTGCTCGCGAACTGGCTCGGTCTGGTCCCGGCATGGCTCGCGCCGATCGCCGACGCGGCGCTGCTGTTCGACACCGGACGGATGACGGTCGGGGAATAACGGCCTACCCGGCTCAACCGCACATTTTGTGCGAACCGCGCGCTGGATTCGTTCGTAGAATTCGCGCGGAGGGTCTGATGAACCGCCACGCCGTCGTCCTCGGCTTCTTCGTCTTGCTCGCAACCGCGTCGACCGCACTCGCCCAGAGCGCCATCGCCGGCGTCGTCAGGGACACGTCGGGCGCCGTGCTGCCGGGCGTTACCGTCGACGTTTCGAGCCCCGCGCTGATCGAGGGCACGCGCTCCGCCGTCACCGACGGCACGGGCCAGTACCGCATCGTCGACCTGCGTCCGGGCGAATACACGGTCGTCTTCACGCTTCCCAGCTTTCGCACGGTGCGCCGCGAGGGCATCGTGCTGCCGGTGTCGTTCACCGCGACGGTCAACGCGGAGCTGGCGGTCGGCACGCTCCAGGAAGCGCTGACGGTGACGGGCGCGTCGCCGCTCGTCGACGTCCGCGGTTCGGTGTCTCAGACCGTGATGAACCGCGAGGTGCGCGACACGATTCCGACGGGCAAAGATCCGTTCGCCATCGGCCAGCTGATCGCGGGCGTGACGACGTCCACGCCCGACGTCGGCGGGACGCAGGTGATGCAACAGCCGACGCTGCAGGTGCACGGCTCGTCGAACAACGACAACGTCTTCATGGTCGACAGCGTGCAGATTCAGCACATCGGATTCGGCGGCAACCAGACGGGCTTTTACTTCAACGACGGTCTGATGGCGGAGATCAGCTATCAGACGAGCTCTCTGCCGGCTGAGGCCCCGGTCGGCGGCGTCCAGATCAACATGATCCCGAATGACGGCGGCAACACGTTCCATGGATCGTTCTTCTCGACGGGCGCCAAAAGCGGCCTGCAGGCGAACAATCTCGACCAGGATCTCATCAACCTGGGCTTCAAGGCGCAGAACCGCGTGCAGAGCGTGTACGACTTCAACGGAACCTTCGGCGGCCCGATCAAGAAGGATCGCCTGTGGTTCTTCGGCACCATCCGCCGCTGGAGCGCGAACAACTATCTCGGGAATACATTCACGTCGACCGGCGATCAGGCGATCGACGACCAGCACATTACCGACGCGACGATCCGCGCGACGTGGCAGGCGAGCAAAGCGAACAAGCTCACGCTGCAGTACGACCGCAACATCAAGTGGCGTGGCCACCGGCCGAACAACTGGCTGTCCGCGAGCATCAACGATCCGATCTCCGACGTGGTGCAGACGACGCAGCTGAATCACATCGCGGAGGCGAAGTGGACGTCGACGCTCAGCGACAAGCTGCTGGCCGAGGCGTCGGTGTTCAACCTGCCGGTCAACTACACGCTCGGCTTCGAGCCGGACGCATCGCCGAACGCGATCGCCACGTTCGACCAGATCAAGTCGGTCATCAGCGGCGTCTCCCCGCGCATGGACACCAACAGCGCGATGATGAACACGTACGCCGGCAGCCTCTCGTACGTCACGGGCACGCATGCGTTCAAGGTCGGGACGCAGATCCGCACCGGCTGGTCGCAGGAACTGTTCACGATGCGCGGAGACATGCTGCAGATCACCAACAGCGGCGTGGCGAACTCCGTGCGCCTGGTCAACACGCCGAGCGGGCACAAGGAGTCGGGCGTCAACGCCGGCATCTACGTCCAGGATTCGTGGCGCTTCGACCGTCTGACCCTGAATCCCGGACTCCGGTACGAGCACTTCGGGATGTCGATCCCGGCGCAGAGCGCTCCGGCGGGCACGTGGATCGGCGCGCGAGATTTCCCCGAGCAGGACGGCCTCGTCAACTGGAACACCTTGTCGCCGCGGCTCGGCTTCGCGTACGACGTGACGGGCGACGGACGCACGGCCGTCAAGGGCGGCGTCAGCCGCTACGACCGCCTCGAAGGCATCACGCTGATTCAGCCGCTCGATCAGCGGAACATCGCGTTCGAGCTGTGCCCCTGGACCGACACGAATCTCGACGGCATTGCGCAGACGAGCGAAATCGCGATGACGAAGTGCAGCGGCTCGCTGCAGCCGACGCTCGGCTCGGTCGATCCGAATCTCAAGCGGCCGCATCAGTGGGAATACACGGTAATGGTGCAGCGGCAGATTGGCGCGAACACGTCGGTCAGCGTCGGCTACTACGGACGGCGGTTCGGCGACCTCTACACGACGGTCAACGCGCTGGTGCCGCCGACGGCCTACACGCCGGTCACCATCACCAATCCGCTGAATGGCGCTCCTCTGACCGTGTACAACCAGGATCCGGCGACGAAGAATCTCGTCCAGAACGAGGTTGCGACGATCCCGGATCTGAGCCAGAGCTACAACGGCGTCGAGTTCCAGGTGAACACGCGCATGACGAAGGCGACGATGTTCGGCGGGCTGACGATCGGCCGCGACCACGGCGACAACGACAGCGGCGACCTGAACAACCCGAACGTGCGCATCAACAACAACGGCGCGATCGGGTTCGATTCGACGTATCAGATCCGCGGCGGCTTCAGCTACGAGCTGCCGTACGACGTGCGCTTCTCGGGGTCGGTCCGCGAAGCGACCGGGCTGCCGCAGACACGCACGTACACCGTCACGACGTCCATCGTGCCGGGCCTGACGCAAGTGAACCAGAGCGTGAAGGTGGCGGCGGCCGGGGACTTCCGGTATCCGTGGCAGAACCTCGTCGACATCCGGTTCGTGCGGACGTTCCGCGCTCGCTCCACGGTGATCGAGCCGACGCTGGACGTGTTCAATCTGTTCAACAACAACGCGGTCACGAGCGCGGTGACGACGGTGGGCGGCTCGCTCGGACGGCCGTCAGCGATCGTGATGGGGCGCCTGGCGCGGGTGGGCGTCCATGTGACGTTCTAGCGCAAGTGCGAGCGGCTCGTTTCTTTCACGTGGTCGCCCCACTCCCGACACGATTGGGTGTACCGTATGCGGTCGAGGAGGAGCGATGAACAAGACCGTGATCGCGGCGGCTCTTACGGCGGGGGTGGTCGTCGGCTACGCAGGCCACGCGTGGACACAGCCGGCGTCCAAGCTGCCGATGGCGGGCTACAACGCGGCGAAGGACTTTGCGGGCGCGAAAGAACTGCCGGATCCGGGGACGGACTATAAAGTCGTCTTCTCGGTGGCGGCGCAGGCGAAGCCGGATGAAATCCATCCGATGCTGAAGACGATCGCGCTGTATCTCAACACGCTCGCCAACGAGGGCGTGCCGGCGACCCATCGGCACATCGCCGCGGTATTCCACCAGGGCGGCGGCGACGCGGTGCTGAACAACGACGCCTACAACGCGCGGCACAACGGCGTCGACAACCCGAACATCGCGATCCTGAAAGAACTGAAGCAGGCGGGCGTCGAGCTGCGCGTCTGCGGGCAGGGGCTCATGGGCAAGAAGCTCGAGCCGTCGCAGCTGCTGCCGGGCGTCCAGGCGGATCTCTGGGCGATGACGACGATGGTCAACCTGCAGCTCCGCGGCTACGTCCGCGTCGGCGGCTAGGTCAGGAGGCGCGACGTGATTCGATCCACACGTTTGGTCGCTGCGCTCGTTCTCGCGCTCGTGTCGCTGCCGATTGCGCCGGGCGGCGCAGAGCCGCTGTCGCCAAAGCCGCGCATCCGCGCCATCACGGGCTTCGTGACGATTGACGCAAAGTCCTACGTGTCGCAGATCGAAGACACGGTGACGTTCCTCAGCCGAGTCCGCGACGCGGTGAAGGCGGCCGGCTACGACGTGGCCGGCATCCGGATCTCGACGCAGCCCTTCCCCGCCTTCACGCGTGGGCTGTCGCACGACGACGCGCTTGCGGTGCTGCACGGCATCGGCGACCTGGCGGCCAGGCTGCGCTTCGCGCCGAACGTCGGTCCGGCGATGGTGAAAGACACCGACGACACGGCGGCCGTCGACCTCGCTATCGACGTCCTCTCAACGCCCGGCAACCGCCTGAACGCCAACATCATCGTCGCCGCGGACGACGGGATTCACTGGAACGCGGTCCGGCAGGCGGCGCGCATCATCAAGGCGGTCGGCGAGAAGAGCCCGCACGGCCAGGGCAACTTCAACTTCGGCGCGACCGCGATGCTGAAGCCGTACGGCCCGTTCTATCCGGGCGCGTGGCATCCAGGAGGAGGACCCAGGGGCGAAAAGTCCTTCGCCATCGGCATGGAGTCCGCCAACGTCGTGATGGACGTCTTCTCGCGCGAGCACGATCCGCGGACAGCGGGCAAGGCGCTCGCGGAAGCGCTCGGCCTCCATGCGCGTGCGGTGGAAGCCGCCGCAATGAAAGCGGCCGCCGGGAGCGGCTGGACGTACGCCGGCATCGATCCCACGCCGGCGCCGGGCGGACAGAATTCCATCGCGGCAGCGATCGAGTCGTTCACCGGCGCACCGTTCGGATCGCCGGGAACGGAGACGGCGGCAGCCATCATCACGAAAGCCGTCAAAGATGTTCCGGTAAAACAGACGGGCTATTCGGGGTTGATGATTCCGGTGCTCGAAGAGACAGTCCTGACGAAGCGCTGGACCGAAGGGACGTACAGCCTCGACTCCATCCTTGCCTACTCCGCCGTCTGCGCCGGCGGCGTCGACACCGTGCCGCTGCCCGGGGATACCAGCGAGGCCGACATCGCGCGCATCGTCGGCGACGTCGCGACGCTGGCGTTCAAATGGAACAAACCGCTCGCGGCGCGGCTGCTGCCGTCGCCCGGCAAGAAGGCGGGCGAGATGACGGAATTCAGCGGCGCCCTTGCGAACGCGATCATCCAACCGCTGCCGGGGACAGTCAGGAAGTAGCTCTCCGTGTCGGCCGTCCCGCAATT
>DASQHH010000990.1:0-3378 GCA_035632195.1 Vicinamibacterales bacterium | reverse complement strand
ACGCCGCCGGCCGTCGGTGAACGCCTGACCCTCTTCGTCTACGACATGAAGCACCCGCTCGAGGCGAAGCCGGTCTCCGTCACGGTAGAGAACGTCGTCGCCGGGCACGTCATCGTCACCGCGAAGGCGCGTCCGGGCTCGAGTGGCGGTTGCGTCCTCAACGCCCGCGGCGAGCTCGTCGCCATCGTGTCCGGGCAGCTCGAGATTGACGGGCAGCCCTTCGGTCTGACGGTCGGCGTCTGGGGCCCACTCGCCGACGTCTCCTGGGAGATTCCACAATGAAGCGCTCGATTCTCGTTCTCGCGTTCCTCGTCTGCGCGCCCGCTGCGCGCGCGCAGGACGCCTTCGATCTGCATCAGGCCATCATCCATTCGTCCCCGGCCGACGTGGCCGACTGGCCGATCGCCGCGAACATCACACACATCGACGTGCAGCCGGGTGACTCGGGCGGGTTCAACGTCCAGTCCGCTGCGCTCAATCAGTGGCCGGATTACACGCCTCCAGGCTGGGGCGGCCCGATCGAGTACACGACCTGGGCCTGTGTCCAGATTGATTCCGGCTGGCACTGCGCCGGGATCATTCAGGAATGGCGCGGCCGAGGCTTCACGGGTGCCGGCTGGCTCGAGAACGATAACTACAACAAGAACTGGGCGTACGACGCGAACCGCTGGGGCGCGATGTCCGATTACGTGCCGAAGGCTGGAGACACGATCGGCATCCTGCTGACGGCGGGCAATGCGCGCGGCGTTGGTGGTGTGACGTCAGTGCGATCGCGGACGAACGTGGTCTTGGTCCGACTGCCAGCCGGGGATTCTGGGTCGTTCGATTTCAGCGCATCGCCTGTCGTCACGCCGCCGGCGCCAGTGCCGACTGTGCCGGTGCCCGTTCCGACACCGACACCGCCGCCAGTTCCGGCCGTCGACCTCTCTGGGCTGTCAGCGCGACTCGATGCGCTGGCCGCGCAGATTGCGGCGCAGACGACGCACCAGGACGCCGCCAGGGACGCACAGACCGCCGCGATCACCACGGCCGTGAACAATCCCGCGTGGTACGCGAAGCTCGCGAACTTCCTGGCGACCAATCCCATTGCCGTGAGCGTCGAGGGGCTCATCGGCGGATGGATCGCGGCGAAGAAGCTGTAATGGACAACATCGCCGTCGATGCCGCCGTGAAGATCGAGCCGTACGTGCTTGCTGCACTCGAGCGGTACCTCGCGAGCGACCAGGGACAGGCCCGTATCGGCGAATTCGTCGACCAGCTGTTACTGACGCTCATCGCCCGCATGAAAGGTTGAAGGATATGTTCGCCAAAGAGAACGCCGGAAAGATCCTCCTCGCGGTCCTCGCCGCCATCGTTGCGCTCGCGGGGCACCTCGACCTGTTCCCCTGGATTTCGCCGGCCTTCGGCCACGCGATCGAGCTGCTCTCGTTCGTCATCACGGTCGGGTCCGCGGCGCTGATCGATCCGAACGCCGGGCTGAAGAACCTGGGTTCGATACCGAGCTTCCCGAGCCGGGCCTCCACGAAGGTCGGGCCCCCGGCCGCGGCGGTCCTCCTGGCGCTCGGCTTTAGCCTGGCGATGCTGGGGCGCGCGCAGGCGCAGCCGCTGGCGATCGACAAGCTGACGCCGCCGCTCCCGACTGCCGGCGAGCGGACCGCGGCCGACGTTGCGAGCTGGGCAACGGTGATCGCCGACGTCGCATTCGACACAAAGGCGAGCTGGGACGCGCCGAATCGGCTCCGGGCGTTCGAGCTGCAGGGCGCGCGCGTCGGAGCGACGTACGGCGCCGTCTTCGCGGCGAAGCTCCTGCTGCACCGGGTTCGCCCCTGCGCGTATGGATTGCCTGAGCGGGACGAACCGGAAACCGCGTGCGGTATCGACAATCCCGACTACAGCTTCTTTAGCGGGCACACGGCGCTCGCCTTCGCCTCTGCGGTCGGCGGCCCGCGCCTCGCCTTTTCGTTGCCACTCGCCATCAGTACCGGCGGTCTTCGCATCGCCGCCGGCAAGCACTACCTAACCGACTCGCTGTTCGGTGCCCTCGCTGGCGCCGCGGCCGGCCACTGGATTCGGTGACGCCGGTGCGGCTGATCCGCCGTTCTGTTCGGCTGCGGCTCGCGCTGGCGGTCGGCGCGCTCGTCGCGCTGCAGTTTGCGCCCAGGCCGTCCGCGCAGGGTCAGGTGATCATCACGCGCCAGTACAACGTCGGTCCAGGTGCCGGTATTCCGTGGGCCGGCATCATCGACAGCGGGAACGCGATCGACTGGCGCGGCGCCGTCGGCGTGGTGGGCGGAGTCCCGGCACGGACGACGATCTGCGCGACGATCGCAGCGTCCGCGTGCGGCGCCGGCGATTGCGCGCCGGTCATCCAAAATGCGCTGAACGCCTGCGCGAGCGAACAGACGGTGCTGCTCGGCGCCGGGCAGTTCCTCGTCAACAGCGACGTCAGCATCCCGAGCAACGTGACGCTCCGCGGAGCTGGGCCGAACTCCACCATCTTGAACTGCAACGGCACGACCTACGGCTGCGGCATGCTCGGCAGCGGTGGCTCGCATCCGACGTTTACGAACGCGACCAACATCACGCAAGGCGCGACGGCTGGCTCGACCTCCATTGTGGTCGCCAGCGCGTCGAATATCTCGGTCGGCAGCGATCTATTGATCAACGAGACGAACGATACCTCGTACGTAACCATGCAGGGCGGCGAGGGGCCATGTAACTGGTGTGACGACGCGCAGACCGCAAGCGGGTCGGCCGACACGTCCTTCCGCGATCGAAGGCAAATCGTCGAAGTGACGTCGATGAGCGGCGCCGGCAACACGACCATCGGCTTCGCGCCGGCGCTCTACTCGGCCTATGTCAACTCGCCGCAGGCCGTGCCGTACACGCCAACGAAGCGGGCCGGGATCGAGAACCTACAGGTCTACGCGAACAACACCGGCTACAACGGTCTGAATGGTTACGCGGCCATGGTCACGATGACCATGTGCTCGAACTGCTGGCAGATCAAGACCGTGGTGAACTACGCGGATGGAGACTGGGTGCATCTCCATTGGTGCTATCGGTGTGAGGTCCGCGACAACTACTTCACCAATGCGTACCTACACGCGGCCGGGTCGAATGACTCGGACGTGTTCATCGCGAGCGGGACGACGGCGTCGCTGATTCAGAACAACATCATCGAGCGCGGCCACGTCGGGATCATGTTCGATTCGGGACCGGCCGGGAACGTCGTCGCGTACAACTACACCGAGGGAGAATTCGATTCGACGAACGCGCCGATCAACAACTTCGTCATCGGGTGCATCTCGATGCATGGCACGCATCCCCAATTCAACCTGCTCGAGGGCAACGTCTGCGACCAGCTCTATCCGGACC
>DASQHH010000989.1:0-4028 GCA_035632195.1 Vicinamibacterales bacterium | reverse complement strand
GCAGCATCTCGCCGGCGCCGCGAACAAAGCCGCGCGCGACAAGTTCGACGTCTACTTCAACATCGACAACGGCACGGGTCTGATTTACGGCTGGTACATGCAGAACGACCAGGAAGCGCAGCCGGTCTTCGATTCCTGGCTCGACCCGCTGAGACCGCTGGGCGCGCGCCGCAACAACATCGAGCCGGTCGGCTCGACCGACCACCTGCCCTTCATCGAAGCCGGCGTGCCAGGATTCAATCCAATCCAGGACTATGTCAACTACGATCAGCGCACGCACCACACCAACATGGACATGGTGGAGCGCCTGGACGAGAAGGACATCCAGGAGGCGGCGATCGCCATGGCCTGGTACGCCTATAATGCGGCGAATCTCGATCGCAAAATCCCGTTCAAGCCAGCGATGCCGGCCGCGCGATGATCGCGGCTCTACTGATCTCGGCGGCTCTCGCACGCGGCGAAACGGCAATCGATCTCGCCACGCCGACCGGCGTCATTCATGGCACGCTCGAGACTCCGTCGGTCGACGGGAAGCCGCCCGCTGTCCTGATCATCGCAGGATCCGGTCCGACCGATCGCGACGGCAATTCGCCGGCGATTCCCGGCAAGAACAATGCGTACAAAATGCTCGCGGATGCCCTCGCCGCCGACGGCATCGCGTCGGTGCGCTACGACAAGCGCGGCATCGCCGCCAGCCGAGCGGCCGGCGCGACGGAAGCCGATCTCCGCTTCGACAACTACGTCGACGACGCGGCAGCGTGGATTGAAAAGTTGCGATCGGACGCGCGGTTCAGCACACTTGTCGTCGTCGGTCACAGCGAGGGATCGCTGGTGGGCATGATCGCGGCGGCGAAAGCGAAGGCCGACGGCTTCGTGTCGATTGCCGGCGTCGCGCACCGGGCGTCGGACGTGCTACGGGATCAGCTGCGCCCGCAGATCGGAGCAATGCCCGCGCTGTGGGACGGCAGCGAGGCCGTGCTGGCGGCGCTCGAGTCGGGTAAGGCGACGGCACCGCTGCCGCCGGCCATTCAGGCCGTGCCGGCGCTCGCTCAGCTCTATCGCCCGAGCGTGCAGCCGTACATGATCTCGTGGCTGCGGTACGTGCCGTCGAAGATCCTGTCCGATCTCGCGATACCTGTGCTGCTCATTCAGGGCACGCACGACATCCAGGTCAGCGTCGATGAGGCCAAGGCGTTGAAGGCGGCGAAGCCGGACGCCGAGCTTCTGCTTGTCGACGGCATGAACCACGTGATGAAAGCCGCGCCCGTCGAGCGCCTGGCCAACATCGCGACATACGGAAATCCCGATCTGCCAATCGTCCCCGACGTGCCGAAGGCCATCGCCGCGTTCGTCCGCCGCTAGAGTCTCAGCGCCGAGACGGTCACCGGTGTGAAGCGCAGCGAGGCGTCGAGAGTCCCGGCGCGAGGTCCTTGAGCGCCATACGGCTGAGGGTACCACGTGTAGAATCTCGCGTTATGGCGCTCCTCGACAGCCTCACCAAAGCGCGCGTGTTCGATCTCGAGCAGCCGCGCTTCGCCGGCATGCCGGTGCATCCGGCGCACAAGCCGGGTTACTTCTACGGCCTTCATCGCCGCCACCGCGATTCGTACAAACCGGAGAAATTCGGTCCGCGCTCGGGCTCGTCCGGCGTGCTGACGATGATGGAGCACAGCGGGACGCACATCGACGCGCTGTGCCACCAGGCGTGCGACCTGAAGTTCCACGGCGGCGTCGACGTCGATCGCATCGAGCGCTCCGACGGATACTCGCAGCTCGGGATCGAGACGGTCCGTCCGCTGCTCGCGAGGGGCGTGATGCTCGACGTGGCGAAATGGAAGAACGTCGACCGGCTTCCGCCGTACTACGGGATCGCGGCGGACGATCTCCAGGAGTGTGCGCGCGCGCAACGCGTCGACGTCCGGAAAGGCGACGTCCTGATCGTCCGCACCGGCTACGGCGCGGTCTGGACCGACGAGTCGGCGTATCTCGCCGCGGCCGGCGTGTCGAAGTCGGGCAATATCTGGGCGGCCGACAGAAACGTGGCTGCGGTCGGCGCCGACAACATGGCGTGGGATTCGATGGAGGAGAGGGACCCCGACACCAATATGATGCTGTTCGGCCACGTGCATCTGCTGGTGACGCACGGCATTCACATCATCGAGAACCTGAACCTGGAGTCGTTGTCCGCGGCGGGCGTCAGCGAGTTCGCGTTCGTCGGAATCCCGCTGAAGTTCCGCGGCGCGACTGGTTCGCCCCTCCGTCCGCTCGCGCTGGTCGAATCGTGAAGCTGTGCATCTCGGCGGCGCTCGTGCTCCTGGCCGTCGTGCAGGTGCCAGCACCTTCGGCGACGCTGATCCGCAACGCGCGCGTCGTCGACGGGACCGGCACGCCGGCGCGGACGGCTGACGTCCGTATTGCCGGCGACCGCATCACTGCTGTCGGTCGGTTGACGCCGTCCGCTGCCGACCGCGTCATCGATGCAGGCGGCCTCGTCCTCGCTCCCGGGTTCATCGACACGCATAGCCATCACGATCGGGGACTGGACTCAGCGCGCGATGCCCTCGCGATGGTCAGCCAGGGCGTGACGACCATCGTCGTCGGACAGGACGGCGGCGGATCGGATCTCGCCGGACTGTTCACCCGTCTCGAGCAGCGGCCGGTGTCGGTCAACATCGCGTCGTACGCGGGCCACGGATCGATCCGCCGCCGCGTGATGGGCGACGACTTCAAGCGAATGGCGACCCCGGACGAAATCGAGCGCATGAAGCCGCTGCTCAAAGCGGAGATGGACGCCGGCGCGCTGGGACTGTCGACCGGTCTCGAGTACGACCCGGGCATCTATTCGTCGCGCGACGAGGTCGTCGCGCTCGCCAAGGTCGCGGCCGACGCGGGCGGACGGTACATCAGCCACATCCGCAGCGAGGACCGGTGGTTCTGGGACGCGCTCGATGAGGTAATCGCGATCGGGCGGGCAAACCGGATGCCGGTGCAGGTGTCGCACATCAAGCTCGGGATGCACGATTTGTGGGGGCAGGCGGACAAGCTCGTCGCGGCTCTCGACCGCGCGCGCGCGGACGGCGTCCAGATCACCGCCGACATCTATCCCTATACCTACTGGCAATCGAATCTGGGCGTGCTGTATCCGAAGCGGAACTACGCGGACGAGAAGGAGACCGATTTCGTCCTCGCGCACGTGTCGCTCGCCGACGACATCATCTTCAACAGCGTCCGCGCGCATCCCGAGTATGTCGGCAAGACGCTCGCGCAGGTGGCGCAGATGCGCCGCGCGCCGGCGGCACGAACGCTGATGGCGCTCCTCGCAGAGCCCGGCGGCGAGAACGCGGGCATCGTCGCGAAAGGCATGTCGGACGCGGACGTCGAACGGCTGATACAGTGGCCGTTCGCGAACGTCTGCAGCGACGGCACGTCGACCGGACTGCATCCACGCGGCTTTGGCAGCTTTGCGAAGGTGGCCGGACCGTACGTGCGCGACAAGAAGCTGTTCACGCTGGAGGAAGCCGTCCGCAAGATGACGACGCTGGCCGCAGCGAACGTCGGGATTGCGAATCGAGGACGGATCGCCGCCGGGTACTTCGCCGATCTCGTGCTGTTCGATCCGGCGGTCATCGCGGATCGCGCGGACTTCGGGCACGCACAGGATCAGGCGGTCGGCGTCAGCCGCGTGTGGGTGAACGGAGAGGTCGTGTTCCAGGACGGCAAGACGACGAGCACGTACTCGGGTCGCCCCTTGCGCCGCCCTACGACTGCGCGGTGATTTCCGCGGGCGGGTCGCCGCCGGCCAGCCCCTGCGCGACGACCAGCGCACGGGCCGGACCGCGCAGGGCGGGCAGCCGCATCGCGAACACTGACGCTGCGGCGAGGCAGATGCTCCCGCCGATGGTCACCGTCGCCGGCGCGCCGATGCGCGCGGCGAGCGTACCGGAGAACAGCGCGCCGAACGGCGCCATCCCCATGAACATCATCGAGTAGACCGACATCACGCGCCCGCGCAGCGCGTCCGCCGCCAT
>DASQHH010000988.1:0-2416 GCA_035632195.1 Vicinamibacterales bacterium | reverse complement strand
TCGCGCTATCTGCTTCCGGACATGGACCGGCTGGCAGACGGCTACCGACTGATCTACTACGACCAGCGCGGACGCGGCCGATCCGCCGACGGCGTCCGCCCGGAGGACGTCAGCATGCGGTCGGAGGTCGCGGACCTCGACGCCGTCCGCGCGCACTTCCAGCTGCCGAAGACGGCGGTGCTCGGGCATTCCTGGGGCGGTGTGCTCGCGCTCGAGTACGCGATCGCGCATCCCGATCGCGTATCGCATCTGATTCTGTTGAACAGCGGTCCGGCGTCCGCGGACGATTACGCAAAGTTCCGCGCGCACTATCTCGAGGTGCAGGGCGCGGCGATGGATCGCCAGCGCGCCATCGCCGGCGGCGACGCCTACAAAGCCGCGGATCCCGATGCGATCGAAGCGCGCTACCGGATCCATTTCGCGCCGGCCTTCCAGCGTGTGGAGAATCTCGACGCGTTGCTGCCGCGCATGCGTCCGACGTTCGAAAGCGGCGTGCTGCTGGCCCGCGCCGTCGAGGATCGCCTGACGGCGGAGACCTGGGCGCTGAAGGGGTACGACCTGCGGCCGAAGCTCGCGCGCCTGAAGATTCCGACGCTGGTCGTGTGGAGCGACCACGACTTCATTCCGTTTGACACCACGAAGGACATTGCGGACGCGATCCCCGGGGCGCGCCTCGTCACGCTGAAGGCGTGCGGGCATTTCTCCTTCCTCGAGTGTCCCGCAGAGGTGCGCGCCGCCGTGGATGAGTTCTTCCAGCGCCGCTGAGCTCGCGCGGGTACTCCGCTTGCTCTTCCTTTGATGCCGAGCCGTATCAGAGCTCGGCAACAGAGGAGGGACAGAATGACGCGACTACTTGCTCTCGTCGTCGCCGCGTTCGTCGTTCACGCTGTTCCCGTGTACGCGCAGCGGTCGCCCGTTCCGAACGATGGCATGTGGGCGATCGGCGGATCGATCGGCGGCGGCGCGCCCAGCGATCCGAGCCTGACCGGCGGCCTTGACGTCGCGGGCAACATCGAGCGGTACGTTACGCCGCGCATTTCCGTTCGCGGCCAGCTGGGCGGCGAGTGGAGCGATATCGTCAACCGCGGCTTCACCGGCAGCGTCAGTCCGGTGTTCGTCGACGGCAACGTCGTCTACAACTGGGAAGGCGGCGTGTGGCATCCTTTCGTGACGGGCGGCCTCGGCGTCTACCGGTATCGATCGTTCGAAAACCTCGCCCCCTCGTCTTCGGACACGATGCTCGGCCTCGACGTCGGAGGCGGCATCGAGTACTTCACGAATCGCCGCGTGACCGTCACCGGCGAAGTGCTGTTCCATGACGTCGATCAGGTGCAGACGCCGCTCACGACGTTCAACCAGGGCCGGTTCTGGACGGCCACGGTCGGACTGAAGCGTTACTTCTGACGATCTGCGCTACCATCCCATCGTGGGATTCGTCCTGCGATTGCTCGTGAACGCAGCCGCACTGTGGGTTGCGACGCGAATCGTGCCGGGCGTCACGTACGAGGGCAGCTGGCTGCCGTTCCTCGGCGTGGCGCTCGTCTTCGGCGTCGTCAACGCGATCATCCGGCCGATCACGAAGCTGCTGACGCTGCCGTTCATCATTCTGACGATTGGCATCTTCATCTTCGTCGTCAACGGCCTGATGCTGTGGCTGACCGGCTCGATCTCAGCGTCGCTCGGCCTCGGGTTCCACGTGTCCGGCTTCTGGGCCGCGTTCTTCGGTGCGCTCGTCGTCAGCATCGTGAGCACCATCCTGTCGATGCTCGTGCGCGACGAGGTGCGATCGTCGCGCGCGGAAATCCACACGCGATGAGCGAAAAGGCTCGTCTGGTTTACTCCACAGCCGTCGGGCGCGTCTGTCCTGGCTGCGGGTGGCCCGAGAAGGACTGTCAATGCAGCAGCCGGTCGGCCCGCGACGTTGCGGTGCCGGACGGAAGGGTCGTCGCCAAGCTGCGGCTCGAGAAGTCCGGGCGTGGCGGCAAGACGGTCACCGTCATCTACGACCTGCCGCGCAACAGCGCCTACCTCAAGGACCTTTGCTCCGAACTGAAGCGCGCCTGCGGTACCGGCGGCGCCGTGGCGGACGACACCATCGAACTCCAGGGCGATCTCCGCGACCGTGTCCGCGACTACCTCCTGAAGAAGCAATTCTCCGTAAAGGGTTGATCGCGCTCTCCTTGACGGCTTAGGAGAACTCAGGCCGACTCCTAATCGTATTAGGAGAGAGACATGTCACCGCAGGCGCAGCTGCTTCCCGGCACCCTCGACCTTCTGATCCTCAAGGCCGTTTCGCTCGGTCCGCTCCACGGCTACGGCGTGCTGCTCCGCATCGAGCAGATCTCGGGCAGGGCGCTGCTCGTCGAGCAGGGTGCCCTCTATCCGGCGCTCTTCCGCCTGGTCCGCCAGGGGCTCC
>DASQHH010000987.1:0-2686 GCA_035632195.1 Vicinamibacterales bacterium | reverse complement strand
ATCGGACGCTCAGGGCGCCCGAGGCAATCGGACGCACCGCCTTGAGCGGATGCAGCCGGTCGCTCTCGCGGTCGACGATGTCGTTGATCAGATACACGACGCCGGAAAGCGCGCAGAAGATCGCGAACGCCCCGATCGCTTCGCCGACCGCCAGCGGGTTGAACAACTGGCGGCCGAACAGCAGTCCGGCAAAGACGAGCAGGTTCTTCGTCCACTGGCCGGGGCGGAGCGAGATGAGAAATGGAACCGCTTACACCTTGGCGGACGCCGAAAAACTCTTGACTGCGTCGCTCTCCGAGTCGAACGTTTCGAAGACGGTCAGCAGCTTGGTGATCGCCAGCAGATCGGTGATGCGCTTGGTCAGGTTCAGCAGCTTGAGGCTGCCGCCCTGACGGCTCACCGTGGTGTAGGTGCGCACGATTTCACCGAGGCCCGCGCTGTCGATGTACGGCACGTCGGCGAGGTTCAAGATGACTTTCTTGTGCCCCTGATTGACGAGGCTGTTGACCTTGTCCTTCAGCAGCTCGTCGCCCTCGCCCAGGGTGATCTTGCCCTTGAGGTCGAGGACCATGACGTCGCCGGCGGCCCGCTCCTGGATCTGCATGCAAACGCTCCAGATAAATTCGCCTAACAGTAGCACACCCCGCCGTGGCGCGCGTCGAGCCGCCGTCGGGTTGTCGTCGAGGAAGACGAGGACCGGGGGACAGGAGCCCCCGGATGACGCTTAAATGCCGCCGGCCCCGGCAAATTTCCGGGACTGGAAGCATTCTTTACAGAAGACGGGGCGCCCCTGCGTCGGCTTGAAGGGCACGGTCGTCTCTTTCCCGCAGGCAGAGCAGTTGGTGACGGTCTCTACCCGTTCGCGAGACATACCGGAGCCGCCTCCGGCCGGGCGAGAGGCCCGTTTGCCCTTACAGGCTTTGCACCGCTTCGGTTCGTTCTTGAAGTTCTTGTCGGCGAAGAACTGCTGTTCGCCCGCCGTCCACGTGAACTCTGAACCGCAATCAACGCACCTGAGGATCCTGTCTTGGAACTCCATCGGTCGCTACCTCGTCGTCGGGGTCGGTCACTCCGACTCGCGTCGGAGCTTCTTGCGATTGCGCTTTCGCGCAAGCGCTTGCTTCGCTCGTCGTTTGTCGCCCGGTTTCAGATAAAAGGAATGCTTCTTGATATCCTTGATGATGTCTTCCTGTTGAACCTTCCGCTTGAACCGGCGGAGAGCGCTCTCGATCGACTCGCCCTCCTGAATTTTGACTTCAGCCACGCCCCTGACACCCCCTCATGCGACTAAGCAAATATGCTAGGCTAGCACAGGTAACGGCGGATTCTAGGCGTTATCCCCCGTGAGGTCAACGAAATAGTCCCGGTCTGCCTCACGATCCGTGCAACCAATCACGCCTCTCTAACTCATTCTTTTTATGAGGGTTCTCGTCATCGGCGGCGGAGCGCGCGAAGACGCGCTCGTGGCCAGGCTCGCTGCCGATCCGGAAGTGGACGATGTCCTCAGCGCCCCGGGCAACCCCGGGATTGCCCGCCGGGCTCGAACCGCGCCGCTCGACGTCACCGACGTGAACGCCGCGCTGGCGCTCGCCGCCCGGGAACGCATCGATCTGACGGTCGTCGGCCCCGAGGTCCCGCTCGGCGCGGGAATCGCCGATCGATTCGCCCGCGACGGACGGCTGCTCTGGGGTCCGACGGCCGCCGCCGCGCGCCTCGAAACGAGCAAGGCCTTCGCGAAAGACTTCATGGCGCGTCACGGCGTCCCCACGGCGCGCTTCCGCGTGTGCGCGGCCAGCGCCGAGGCGTCGAAGGTCGTCGCGTCCGGCGAGCTGGGATTCCCGATCGTTCTGAAAGCCGACGGCCTGGCCGCGGGCAAGGGCGTCGTGATCGCGAACGATCGCGCGGAGGCCGAGGCCGCGATTGCCGCGGCCATGACCGCTCGTGTCTTCGGCAACGCCGGCGATCGCCTCGTGATCGAAGAACACCTCACCGGCCCCGAGGTTTCCTTTTTCGTCGTCTCCGACGGCGCGCGCGCGGTGCCGATCGGATCGGCGCAGGACCACAAGCGTATTTTCGACGACGACCAGGGCCCGAACACGGGCGGCATGGGCGCGTTTGCGCCGAGCCCGCTCGTGGATACGGTCCTCCAGGCGCGCGTCATGCGCGAGATCGTGAAGCCGGTCATCGCCGGGATGGCGGCGGAGGGACATCCGTTTCGCGGCTTCCTGTATGTCGGGTTGATGCTGACGCCGAGCGGCCCGAAGGTCATCGAGTTCAACGTGCGCCTCGGCGATCCCGAGGCCCAGGTCGTCCTCCCGCTCGTCGGCGAGCCGCTCGCCCCAATCCTTGCGGCGGGCGCGGCCGGAGCGCTCGGGACCGATCGCGTGCGTCAGGACCGCAGCAGGCTGACCGGCGTCGTCCTGGCGTCGCGCGGATATCCAGCTTCGTCGTCATCGGGTCAGCCGATCGAGGGCGTTGCCGCCGCTGAAGCGATTGCGGGCGTGACCGTCTATCACGCGGGCACGGCGATGCGCGACGGCCGGCTCGTCACCGCCGGCGGCCGCGTCCTGACCGTCGTCGGACAGGGCGGCGATTTCGCGGAATCGATTGCGCGCGCGTACGCCGGCGTCATGCAGATCACGTTCGAGGGCATGCAGTTCCGCCACGACATCGGACGGAAGGCGCT
>DASQHH010000986.1:0-2726 GCA_035632195.1 Vicinamibacterales bacterium | reverse complement strand
CACATTGAGGCAGCCGACAGCAGCAGCAGCACGACGGCGCTTTCGGTCAGAAACGACGCGAGGGTGATGAGCGTCGCGAGGGCCGTACGGCGCAGACCGGCGCGGTCGAGCGAGGCGCGCGGCGTCACGGCGACCGTCAGCAGCCACAGCGCCGCGGCGAAGGGCAGCAGCACGGCCGACAGCGAATCGATGCGCAGGATCGCTTCGCCCCCGGGCGCCAGCGTCAGCATCGCCGACCGCATCGAGAACCCCCGCAGCGAGGGCGCCACGGCGATCGTCGACGAAGCCAGCAGCATCGCCACGGACGCCGCGACCGCCAGACGGCGGAGGCGCTCGACATCCACGCGGACGAGCGAGGCGCCGGCGACCGCCGCGGGCATGGCGGCGAGGATGGCGATCCACAGGCGGGGGTCATTCATGTCGTTGATCCCAGGGCACGAGCTGACGGTCGACGTTCGAGAGTTGCCGCGCCACGAACAGGAACGGCGCGACGGCGAAGCGATCCAGGAAGCCGTCGAGGAAGCCGCGCTCGAGCGCGATCAGAAACAGCGCGCGCGAGGGCGCCGGCCGGTCGCCGATCGCATCCTCCATCCCGTGCAGGTCGTGCAGCACGTTCGGCGCGCTGAGAAACTGCAGGAGGCGGAAGCACGCGTGCCCCGTGAGATGAACGAACGCAATCGTGTACCAGCCAATCGCGATCTCGAAGACGATGATGCCGACCTGCGTCAGGGCGGCGTAGGCGAGCGACGACTTCACGTCGCTCTGCACGCGCGTGGCGATCGCGGCGAAGACCGCGGTCCCGAGACCCAGTGCGCCGGCCAGCACGCGCGCGGACGTCGAATGCTCGAGCAGCGGAGCGGATCGGAGCAGAAGAAAGCATCCGGCGTGGATGGACAGCGCGCCGTAGTAGACCGCGCTCGACGGCGTCGGCCCTTCCATCGCGCGCGGGAGCCAGCTCGAAAACGGCAGCAGCGCGCTCTTGCCGGCGACGGCGACGATCAGCAGGACCGCAATCACGGTGGCCGTCGACGGCGTCAGCCCGAGCGCGGTCGTCGTGACGCCGCGGATGCCGCCGCTGAACAGCAGCGCGAGGCTGTCGGTGCCTGCCGCGCTGCGCAGCAGCACGGCCGCCGAGAGCATCGCCGCATCGCTGATGCGGTACACCGAAAAGACCCGCAGCGCGTTCGCGACGGGCGCCGGGCGCTCGTGAAAGAAGCCGACCAGCAGCGCCGAACTGAGCCCGACGAATTCCCATCCGATGAAGAGCACCTCGACGTTTCCGGCGAGCGCGACGAGCAGCATTCCGGTGACGAACATCGCGAGCAGCACGAAGTAGCGGTTGTAGCCGCGTTCGCGATGGAGGTACCGGTTCGAGAACGCCGACACGACGCCGGCAATCGCCGCCGAGAGCGCGGCAAACCCGAGCGACAGCCGATCGACCAGAAACTCGATGGCGATGCCGCCGGCGCGCGACGCGGACCAGGCGCCGTACGAGAGCAGCCGCGTGCCCGTGACGGCTCCGTTGATCTCGAGCGCGAGCACGAGCGCGACGACCGATGTGGCCATCGCTGCGCCGGCGGCGCGCGCAGTCCAGCGCTCCGGCAGCGGACGGTCGAGGATGGACGCGGCGCCCAGGATCCCGAAGAGCACCGCCGGAGCGCCGACGCCGGCGAGCACGAGCACCGCGAGCGGATCGTCGGGCATCATGCGTGCGCCGCTGGAGTAATCGCGGCCGGAGGCAGGAACCCACGCTTGCCCTGATACCAGTCCGCCGAGTCCCCGGTCACGACCGGCAGCGGTCGCTCCGCCGCTCGCGCGACGAACCCGTGCGATCGCTTCTCCCACAACGTTCCCGACGCGGGGTCGAGACACGCGAGCCAGATCCAGCGATTGCGCACGAGCCGCTCGATTGAGGGATTGCTGCCGACGACGGCCTCGAGACGCTCGCGCGGCGCTTCGACGACGATGGCGAGGCGCGCCGGTTCGTGGATTTCGACCATCTGCCAGGGAAGCCCGGTCCGAAGGTCGCTCTGCGCGCCGTCCATGACGCCGAGCAGCGACGTCACGTTGTGAGGGAGCTTCGTGCCGCTGCCGTACCCGGTCGGGTCCACGTAGCTGAAGTAGTACTCGAGGCTGATGCCGGCGACGACCGGGACGACCGCCGCCAAGACGCGCGCGAGGATGGCGCCGTCTCCGTCTGTATCGGGATCGTACGAAACGAGAAACGCGCGGCGATCCAGGAAGATGCCGCGCGTGCGCGCGCGCCGGCCGATGACGCAGAACGCGTTGGTCGCGTGGCCGTACTCCGGACGCGGCTGCGCGAGATCGGCGGCCCGCCCCTGAACGTGCGCGAGCGCCGCCGCCGGGGGATACCACAGCGGTGCGGCATCGAACCGCCGGCAGCGTTCATGCGCCTCGCGGCGGCGGGCGGTCTCGACGGCTTCGCGCGCCCGCTCGAAACGGTCGATCGCGGACGCCGGGATCAGGTCGGTATCGAAGAACGTGACGGTGTTGTCGCACGTGTTGCGCTGGGCGCCGACGAACCACGTCTCGGTGCCGATCGCGAGCCCCTCGCCCGCCAGCAGTTCGCGAACGCGCCGGTCGTTGGCCATCTGCGCGAACGCGCGGGCATTCGGACCGCCGCGCCCGCCTCCGCAGGCGCCGCAGTCATGCGCCGATTCGTGCGGGTTGTTCAGGCTGATGGATCCGTGCCCGACGACGAGCAC
>DASQHH010000985.1:0-11235 GCA_035632195.1 Vicinamibacterales bacterium | reverse complement strand
GATCGCGTCGAGCGGAATGTGCCGCGTAGTGGTCGTCACGCCAGAAGACGGGTTCAAGGCCAGTCGAGATCGTAAGACGATGCGCGGATGAGCGTCAATCGGACGATCGACGGGATCGCGGTATCTCATCCATTACGCGATCGATGAACGCCGACAGTTCAGTCAGCGATCCGTACGCGAACGTCGTGCAGGCCGCGTCGCAGTTGCCGGAAATGAGACGCGACACCGCGTGGCGCCGCGCGCGATCGTAGAGCAGGATGACCCGCTGTCCGGTCTGCGAGGCGCGTCCGAGTACGAACCCGACTTCGAAGCCGACGCCGTAGGAGGACCCCGAGGCTTCGGCGACGAGCACGTCGCACTGCGACAGCCATTCGATGTCGCGACGGAACACGTCGGCTTCGGTCAGCCGTGACTCTGCGGTTTCGACATCGTCGGCGAGCAGGTGCGTCGTGAGGACTTCGTGTCCGGCGGCGACGAGCCGCTCGCAGATGGCGCGGCCGGCGGCCACCCCTCCGCGATCGCCGCGCACCGTGCAGGCGAGGTAGACCTTCACCGCTTCAGCAGCTCGCGGAGCCGATCGACGGGAATTGCCTCCGCGGTCCCGAACCTCGACGTCACCGTCGTCGCCTGCAGCAGGGAGTTGTACACGGCTTCTTCGGTCGCTTCCAGAGCCGCTTCGAACAACGGGGACGTCGCGTCGGTCGGCAGTACCTGACGGCCATGGGGCGCGGTTTCGTTGAAGCGGCTGCGCATCTCGGGCGACGTCGAGAAGGCGATCGCGAAGTCGCCGCTGCCGTTGCTGTAGGCCGAGCCTGTGCGTCCGAGTCCGAAGACGGCGCGCGCGGCGAGTCGGTGCAGATCCCGGGCGTCGAGAGGTGCGTCTGTCGCGACGACCAGCATGCAACTGCCGTCGGCACTGGCCGGGTCGACGGGACCCGGGGCCGGGTCCACAGGACCCGCCCTGCTGGTGCCCCGGCGGGGCGGCTGCAACATCTTGTAGACGGGCACGCCGGAAATCGTGAGGTTGCCGCCGAAGTTCGTCTGCGCGAGCACGCCGACGGTGTAGCCGGTGCGATCGAGCTTTCGGGACGAGGTGCCGATGCCGCCCTTCCAGCCGTAACAGATGGTGCCCGTTCCCGCGCCGACGGCGCCTTCCTGCACCGCGCCAGACGCCGCGTTGCGGATAGCCGACAATACGTGCTCCGTGGTGACGTGCAAACCGCGGATGTCGTTGAGGCCGCCGTCGTTGGTCTCTCCGACCAGTGCGTTGACGGAACGCACGTCTTCGTTGCCAGGCTGCCCGAGCGTGTAGCGGACGACCGCGTCCATCGCCACGCCGACGCTCAACGTGTTCGTCAGCACGATCGGCGTTTCAATCGTGCCCAGTTCGTTGACTTGCGTCGAGCCGGCGAGCTTGCCGAACGCGTTGCCGACGAAGACGGCGCCGGCGACCTTGTCCTGAAAGAGATTTCCGCCGTGGGGCAGGATGGCGGTCACGCCGGTGCGGACCGAATCGCCTTCGACGATCGTCGTGTGGCCGACGCGCACGCCGGCGACGTCGGTGATGGCGTTGAGCGGCCCGGGGGCGTTGATGCCTGCCGGGCCTGGCGCGATGCCGAGCGCGCGGGCGCGCGGACGCGACTGCGCGGAACCGGCGGCGACGAACGCAGCCGCGAGGACGGTGATGTGCGCCAGGCTGCGCGTCATGCGCGGAGCGCCTCCACTTTCGCTGTGAGCGCTTCGATGCGCTTAATCAGCTCCTCGTGACGCTCGCTTTCCGGCGTCGGCTTCTTCGCGAAAAACGAGATCGTGCCGCCGGGCTCGAGGATCGCGCGGTCAATCTCGTCGAGCCCCGAGAAACCCTGTTTGTGCGCGGCGATCTCCAGCTCGCTTCGCGTGATCAGATCCTCCCGCAGGCGTGCGGTGTTGACGCAGCCGTTCTCGATCAGGATATCCGCGTCGCCCTCGACCAGGCGATCCAGCTTCTCGTGGTCGAACAGGAACCGGACGACCGCGTAATTCACCACGAGCAGCGCGGTCGCGCCGATGACGCCGCCCGTGACGGAATTGTCATCGCCGATGATCGCGTTCTGCACGGTATTTGAGAGCGTCAACAGCACGACGAGGTCGAACGGGTTCAGCTGCGCAAGCTCCCGTTTGCCCGCGAGGCGCAGGCCCACGATCAGAAACACATAAACAATGATGGGCCGCGCGATCTTCTCGAGAATCGGCAACCCCAGGACGAACATGTCGTGAAGCGTCTTCGATTCCATGGCCGAGATTCTACGCTCCTGTTGCCTGACTGGATCTTTATGGTCAGTTATCCCCAAGTACCTGTGGAGAACGATGGCGTTGCGGACTGCGGCGACGATCTCGCGCGGCGCTAACGTACAATCGCCAGTCCATGCGCGCGACCGCCGTTCTGATCTGCTTGATTGCGTTCGCGCTTCCGCGGGCGGCAACCGCGCAGGAGGCTCCGCCGAAGCTCCCGTTGTTCGTCATCGATCTGCACGGCACGGTGCCGCGGTTCCCGGAAGACCAGGATCTGGCAGACAGCCGGGCGGCGCAGGACGGCACGCAGCTCACCCTGGCCGATCTTCCGGGATCGGGCCTCGGCATTCAGATCGGATTGCACCTGTACCTCTTGCGCTGGCGCGCGTTGACGGTCGGGATCGGCGGCGAGTTCACGTCCGGGCGCGCATCGCAGACGCCGCCCCCGGGCCAGACCACGGTCATCGCGACCACCGAACGGTTCCGGTCCCTGTCGCCGCAGCTGTCGTTCAATTTTGGCAACGGCTACGGCTGGAGCTACATCAGCGGCGGGCTGGGACAGTCCGTCTGGTTTCTCGAACCGACCGGGCAGGATGCGTTGCCGCCGGATGAGGAATACCTCAAGACCCTCAACTACGGCGGGGGCGCGCGGTGGTTCGCGAAACCACACGTGGCATTCAGCTTCGACGTCCGGTTCTACGCGATCAGCCCCGGCACGCCGTATTTCGGATACCCCGGAAGTCCCCGCACCCGTCTCCTCATCATCGGCGCCGGGATCTCGGTGAAATAGCGGCGAGACGGTCAATCCAGCGAAAACGGGGGGTAGTCGTCGACGAGCAGCAGCATGTAGGCCTCGACCCGGATGTGCCAGCGCAGCGTGCCGACGCCGAACTCGTGGAGACCCTTCGGATAGGCGCCCGTCGCCACGATCAGCAGCCAGCCTATGAACGCCGTGACGCCCCACGCAAGCGTGAGGATGAACAGCACACAGAAGTGCGGGATCGCGAGAATCAGGCGAAAGCCCACCGTCATCTTGTTGCGCGGAAGCGCTGGTTCGACGAACGCAGCGCCGGCGCGGTACGACCCTTCGCCGAACGGCGGATACGCATCCTCCAGCAGCATTGCGTACGCCAGCGCGCGGACGCGCCACCGCAGATAGAAACGTGAGAGTTCACGGATGCCGGCGATGTGCGTGCCGGTCAGCAGGATCGTGAACCAGCTGACGACCGCGAGGAAGACTACGACGGCGCCCAGCACGCCGCCCTCGCTGCCGAACGCCCAGCCGTTGCCCGTGGTGAACGACGCCCCGAGTCCGCCGATGAGCAGGAAATGCGGAATCGCGAGGATCAGGCGGCAGGCTGTGGTCAGGCGGTTGCGTTCGCCCGCCGGCGGTTCGACCGTGACCGACACGGGATAGGCCACCGCGCGAATTATGCCATCATCATCGGCCATGCGACTCAGACTCGCGGCGCCGTCAGCGGTGGCGGTGGCGGCGACTACGGCAGCGTTGTTCGGCATGTTCTTCGTCCGCGTCCCGCGCGCGCTGCAGACGCCGGAGCGCGGCACGCTGCGGCTCCATTACGTCCAGAAAGAAATCGGCGTCGAGAAATACGAGATCGCCGCCGGCGGCGACGCGGTGACGCTGACGGCCGATTTCGATTTCTCCGATCGCGGCGGACGCGTCCAGCTCGCGTCCACCCTGCAGATGCGCGGCGACCTGACGCCGGTGCATTTCACGGCGAAAGGGAAGAGCTACCGGTTCGTCAACGTCGACTCCGACGTCACGATCGACGGCACGACCGCCATCGTCCGCGCGGACGGTAAAGAACGGCGGGTGCCGCTGCCGCCCGCGTTCTTCACCGTCGACGGCTACGCGCCGCTGTCCGCGCAGATGATGCTGCTGCGCTACTGGAACCGCCACGGCCGCCCCCGCACGCTGCGGACGGTTCCCGGCCTTCCAATAAACGACGTCAGTGTCGAGCTCCGCGGCCGCGAGGCGATGCGCCTCGGATCGCGCGTCCTCACGCTCGACCGATTCGCCATCGACGGCGTCGTCTGGGGCCGCGAGACCGTCTGGCTGGACGAATCCGGATCGCTCGCCGCCGCGATTACGCGCGCCGGCGGCCTCGGTTTCGAAGCGGTGCGCGACGATCTCGAGCCGCTGCTCGTCCAGTTCGTCGAGCGCGCCACGCGCGACCGCATCGGCGATCTCGAGACGATTGCGCGTCAGAATCCACCCTTGCGCAGCGGCGCCTACGCCATGGTGAACGGCACGCTCGTCGATGGAACAGGCCGTCCCCCGATTCAGGATTCGGCGATCGTCGTCCGCGACGGCCGCATCGTCGCCGCAGGCGCGCGCTCGACGATGTCGCTGCCGCCCGGCATCGCAACGGTGGACCTGACCGGCAAGACGATCGTGCCGGGCCTCTGGGACATGCACACGCACGTCACGCAGGTCGAGTGGGCGCCGGTCTATCTCGCCGCCGGCGTCACCACCGTCCGCGACATGGGCAACGAGTTTGAATTCATCACCGTCCTGCGCGATGCGATTGCCTCGAAGCGCGCAATCGGCCCGCGACTGTTGCTCGCCGGCCTCGTCGACGGCGGCGGTCCCGATGCGTTCGGAACGGTCTACGCGTCGACGCCGGAAGAGGCCAAGGCCGCGGTCGCGAAGTATCACGACGCCGGCTTCGTGCAGATGAAGATCTACAGTCTCATCAAGCCTCCGATTGTCGAAGCCATCACGGCCGAAGCGCATCGACTCGGCATGACCGTCACCGGACACGTGCCGACCGGGATGACGATCGTCCAGGCGGCCGGGGCAGGCATGGACCAGGTCGCCCACCTGGCAATTCGCGGAGAGGCCGGATCCGATGACGTCAATCGCACCATTGCGTTCCTGAAAGAGCGCGGCACCGTCATCGATCCCACGCAGTCCTGGAACGAGCTGCTGGGACATGCGGCCGGGACGCCGGTCACCGCCTTCCAGCCGGGCATCGCGAAGGTGCCGGCGCCGCTCAATCGGATCTTCTCGAACGCCGGGGCGGCCGGCATCGACGCCGCGACAGCCCGCGCCCGTCTCGAACGCGGACTGCGCATCGTCAAAGCGCTGCACGACGCCGGCGTCCCGGTCGTCGCCGGCACCGACGAGGGTGTACCCGGGCACAGCGTCCACCGCGAGATCGAGCTCTACGTCGAGGCGGGCTTTACGCCGATGGAAGCGCTGCAGACGGCGACCATTGTCCCGGCCCGCGCCATGAAGCTCGATCAGGAACTCGGCACGATCGAAGCCGGCAAACGTGCGGACATCACCGTGCTGGACGCGAACCCGCTCGAGGACATCCACAACATCCGCCGGGTGCGCTGGACGATCTCCGACGGACGTGTGTACGACGCCGCTGCGCTGTGGCGAAGCGTCAAATTCACGCCGTAAACCCCAGAAAGCAGCACGCGACACCGCGGATCGAGCTCATACTGTCCAGATAGTCCCACGGACTGTCCAGGAATTACCACGCGCTGTCGAGAGAGTCCCCCGCGCGGTCCAAGGAGTACCCCCGCAGGGCCTTTGCGGCTCAGTGTTCAGCCATGAATTGCGATCCCCTGGTCTCGGGACCGAGCCAGATCAGTGCCATGACGGCGATACCGGACGCCGCGATGCAGACCGTCATCGCGAACGCCAGCGAATAGCCGCGATCCTGCAGGAATCCGACGATGTACGGTGTCGACGAGCCGAAGCCGGCGCCGACGTGATATGCGAAGCCGGCTCCGACGGCGCGGACGACAGTCGGAAACCGCTCGTTGAGGTACGCCGGCACCACACCGAAGTTGCCGACGCCGAACACACCCATGAGCAGGGCGCCGGCGATGAGCGCTGCGGGCGTCGATCCCCACACGTACAGCGGCAGGGATACGACACCGATGAGCGTCGCAAGCGTGGCGGCGCCCCGACGGCCCATCCGCCCCTCCGACCACCGGCCAATCAGGACCGCTCCTGCGACCGCCGCGACGTTGAACGTGACGAGATACGGCAGCGTCTGATGGTGCGTCTGCACGAGCAGCGTTGGGTACCAGAACGTGGCGGAGTGGTACATGAACAGGAATGCGCCCATCAGCGCCGCCGTATGAATCGTGGTCTTGACGATCGACGCATCGAAGAGCGCAAGGATCGACAGGCGATCCCGCTGTTCGGTCCTCTGCAGATGCCGCTGGCGTTCGAGCCAGACCGGACTCTCGGGCACACCGCGGATGATGAAGAAGACGATGAGCGCCGGCAGCGCGCCGATCCACAGCATGACGCGCCAGCCGGCGGCGCTGCCGTTCACGGCGGGATACACAAACTGATACACCAGCGACGAGAGCAGGAACCCGAGCGAGTAGCCGCTCTGCATCATCCCCGAGGCCCGGCCCCGGAGGTGCGCGGGCCAGTGCTCCAGCGTCAACGGCATGCCTGCCGCCCAGACGCCGCCCATGCCGATGCCGAACAGCGCGCGCAGCGTGAACAGCATCGAGTACGAGGTCGAAAACCCGCCGAGAAATGCGAACAGCGAATACCACAGAATCGAAAAAATCAGCGGCCCCTTGCGCCCCCAGCGGTCCGCCGCGGTGCCCGCGCCGACGCCGCCCGCCACGCGAAAGAGCAGCGTGATCGTGCCGAGCGCGCCGGCCAGTTCCGCGTTGACCGTGAAGCTCCGTCGGATGTCGGCCAGGAGGAACGTAATAATGGTGAAATCGAAGCCGTCGAGGGTCCAGCCGAGGTAACACGCTGTGAACGCCCACCACTGATCGCGCGTGACTTCCTCGTACCAGGGCCGGCGAGTCGGGTGGTCGTCGGCGAGCGCGGCCGGGGCAGTCATCGCGGGAGTATACTTCCGCGGGCAAACCGCCATTATTCGAAGGGGGGCATCGTGAAACGCTTTGTGACGATCGCGTTCGTGCTGGTGATCGGCGCCGTCGCGTACGCGCAGCGCGGCGGTGGCGAGCCGCAGGCGCCGCCGGCGGGTGGAGGCGGCCAGGGCGGCCGCGGTGGCCGCGGCATGAGTCCGGAGATGCAGGCGCAGCTCGCCGCCCAGGATCAGCTCGAGAAGAACACGCCGCAGATTCCGTACGACGCCGTGTCGCTGCCGCTGATGCCGGCCGGCCACACGATCGGCGAGACGGTCGGCGTGGCGCTCAATTCGAAGAAGCACATCTTCGTCTACACGCGCAGCGGCAACGTCGGGCCCGCGCGCGGCGCGCAGGCCGCCGAGCTCTTCGAGTTCGACGAGACCGGCAAGTTCGTGAAGGAGTGGGGCCAGAACGCGTACGGCTTCTCGTTCGCGCACGCCATCCGCTTCGACAAGGACGACAACCTCTTCGTCATCGACGAAGGGTCGAACATGGTGATGAAGTTCAACCCGCAGGGGCTGGTCACGATGGTGCTCGGCCGCAAGGACGAAGCGGTCGACTACATGGAGCGGTTCCTCGAGGAGGGACGCAAGAACGATCCGGCGACCCTGACCGGTCCGGGCACGGGCGGCGGCCGCGGCGGAAGCTTCGGGCGACCCACCGACGTGGCGTTCGACACCCAGGGCGACATCTTCGTGTCGGACGGCTATACCAACTCACGCGTCGCGAAGTTCACCAAGGACGGCGACTTCGTCAAGTCGATCGGCACGCGCGGCAATGCGCCTGGACAGTTCAGCACGCCGCATACCATCGCGAACGATGCGAAAGGCAACATCTACGTCGGCGACCGCGGCAACCAGCGGATCCAGGTATTCGATCCGGATTTGAATCCGATCCGCATCATCAACAACGTCCGCGCGCCATGGGCCATGTGCATCACGCCACCGAACGCTCAGGGCCAGCAGTTCCTCTTCAGCTCCGATGCGGGCGGCAAGATTTACAAGGAAGACCTCGAAGGGCACATGCTCGGCTGGTTCGGAACGATCGGCAAGAAGGTCGGACAGTTCTATTGGGTGCACGAGATGTACTGCGCCAGCGAGACCGAGCTGTACACCGGCGAGGCCCAGAACTGGCGCGTGCAGCACATCACGCTGAAGGCCGCGCCGAAAGCCTCCAGATAAGCAGCGCGCTCACCGCCGCGATTCCGATCAGGATCTGGCGCTCGGTCGCCGGGTCGATCGGATCGCGGGCGGTCTTGAGCGTCATCCGCCAGCGATTCATCGCCGACTTGTCCCTCGCGCGGTAGTACTCGATTTCCTGCGCGTCGTGCGCCGCCACCGCGTCGCCGTCGTCGTCCAGCCCCATCGGAAGCGGCGGCGGCAGGTTCGGCAGCGATCCGCCAGGGTCCACCAGCCAGTTCAACACCTTCACGCCGAGGCTCCGATCGCCGGCCGGCGGCCACGCGAAGACGAGCATCAGCGTCGCCAGCCAGATGATCGTCCACTGTCGGCGGCCGGGATGCCACGCCATCAATTCGCTGTCGGTGTTTTTTCGAGACGATCGATGACGATTTTCGCGATCGACATCTTCCGTGAATCGAGCTTCAGCCCGAGCGCTTCGACGCTGCGAAGCACGGACAATCCTCCCGGTTCCGCGGCGGCGGTCGCGGGCCCGCCCGGCGCTCCGCCGCCGGCGCCGGCGGGGATGGCAACGCCGGCCGAACGCGCCATGTTCATCAGGTCGGCCATCGCCAGTTCCAGCGCGACTTGATAGGTGCCTTTGAGATCCGTCTCGTCGACGACCGGTCGATCGACCAGGCGCGTCAACGCGTCGGCGAGCTGCGACATCGTCATCCGCTCCGTTTCAAGCCGCATCTGACCGTCGGGTCCCATGTTCATGCGCATCGTGCCCATCGGACCGCCGCGGACGGTGACGCCCCCGCTTCCAGGATTGCCGGACACCTGCACCCCACCTGCAGGCGGAGCGCCCGCACCTGCCGCGTCGGGCGCGGCCTCGGGAGCCGGCGGCGATTCCTTCAGCTTGACGCCGCCCTTCGCGATGATGAGCGCAAAGACGTCCTGTTCTCGATCCTCTCGGTGATACGCGAGCTTGAAGCGCTCCGCCAGCAGCGCCTGCAGCATCTCGGGAACCCGGTCGACCGATGCGCCGGCCGGCAGTGTCGCCTGGATGTCGAAGCGCTCGGCGTTCATTCCGGCACTGAGCCACGCAGGGCCGACGACCTGGTGCGATTTCACGCGGAACGCGTAGTTGATCAGATCCGCGAGCGCCATTGTGTTGAACTCAGCGCGCGAGGGATCGACGCGCGGACCGATGCGCATCTGTCCCGTCATGAGCTTCTGCGGATCGAGCGGGGGCGCGATCTTGATGGACGCGACCTCGAACGCCGGCGGCTGCTGCATCGCCGCGGGCCCGGCCACGACCGTCGCGACAAGGCCGGCGGCGGCGAGCGTCAGACGTGCTGTGGACACGTGTTCACTCTACCGCGAACGGCTGGCTGCGGCATCCACGACAGCGCAGGCGTCGGTGAGAAATCGCTCGAGCGTGTCTTCGTCCCGACCCCGGCGCGAGCGTCGGTGCATCTGCGCGAGGTCACGATGCACGTTGACGCGGACGGCGTTGCCACGGATCGTGACCGACAGCTCGCCGAATCCCCGAAGACGATTGAGCGCATCGCGGACGTCGTCGTCGAGGAACTTCCCGACGAAGGACTCGTCGGCGCACGCCACCGCGAAGTGCGTGTCGAAGCCGGCGTCGCCGGTCGTCGTCCCTGTGCCTGCGGGAGCGACCACCGCGCTCGCGAGTCGCGCCAGCACCGATCGGCTGTGGATCTCGAGCTGCAGGGAGGAGGGCCCGATCTGCGCGTCCACGCGCGAATACGACGGGCTGTACTTGCTGCCGGGATCGAATCGCGCGGCGCCATGCCACGCGTCGCGCGCAACGAAGAGCCGTCCGCGCCCGCCGATGACGGCGACGAAGGCGCCGGGGACGCGGTCCGCCAGGTCGAGCAGCACCGGGTACAGCGCGCGGTTCTGGTGTCGATACAACAGGCCGATCAGACCGAGGAAGCTGGCCGCGCTCGCGATGAAGAAGACAGGAATCGCCGAGCGCGGAATCGCGATGACCGGCCCGAAGCTTCCGCCGCTGGCGGCAATAACGAAACCTGCGACCGACAGCGCGATGACGGCCCCCAGCGCGATCCCCAGCTGCGGCTCGCCCGGAAACGCCTCCGGCGCCGATCCCGTCTGCTGTGCTTCGATCTGGCTCCTGTACTCGGCGGGCGCGAGCAGCCGCGGCTGCAGCTCGAACGGAAAGTCGCCGGTCGCGGACTTCAGCATGACCGTCGTCGTTCCGGTCACGAGACCGCCAGCCGCCGCGGCCATTCGCTTTTCGATCAGATGGCGCAGCGGCTCCGGCACGTCATCAAGGCTGGTGTACTCCTTGCCGTTAATGGTGACTTTGACGTGCACGCCCGGCATGCCCGGATGATACGCCCCCAGACCAGGCGCTGCCATCACGCGTCTGAACAGGCATGCACACGGCGACGCCGTTCGTGATGCATCACGAGAAGCCGCGCATGGCGCCTGCGGCGTTCGCGTCGCTGACAACGCACGCCGCGGTCATCGGTGCGCTGATTCTGCTGAGGCTCGTTCCGGCCCATGCGCCGGCCGGTGTGAAACTGCCCGATCAATTGCCGCGCGGCCTCGTGTGGCTGCAGGATCCGGGACCCGGCGGCGGCGGGGGTGGCGGCGGCAACAGGCACCTCGAGCCGGCGCGTCAAGCGCAGCAGCCCGGCCGCGACCCGCTCAGCGTGCCCGCGCGCAGGCCTGACACCATCAATCCAGACGCGACGCCAATCGACGTCAAGCTGCAGCAGCCCGAGATTCCGGTCCAACCGCTCGGGGCCTCGCTGGTCACGCTGCCCGGCGTCCTCCCTGCGCTGCCGGGCGCGTCGGCCGACTCGCTCGGCTCCGGATCGCGCGGCGGCGCGGGCACCGGCACGGACGGCGGCGTCGGCCAGGGCAAGGGGCCCGGTCTCGGCGACGGTTCCGGCGGCAACAC
>DASQHH010000984.1:0-3682 GCA_035632195.1 Vicinamibacterales bacterium | reverse complement strand
CGCGACATGATCACGTTCAGGTCGCGCCGGAACGCCTTGATCGCGTTCGCGATCGGCTCCGCGATCTGCCCCGCCGACGCGCGGTGACGCCGCCAGGCGTCGTCGGTGTCGCAGTCGACCGCGGAGAACGGCGTGCCGGCGAAGCGGTCGCCGCGAGGCCGGCCTTCCTGCGTCATGAAGTACGCGCGCAGACGATCGATGAAGTCGCGGAACACCGCCGGCACGGCCGCGCGATCCGTCACGTGGCGGATATCGTCGGCCAGCATCGCGAACTGTCGATGATGCCGCGGCCCGTCCCGGAGGAATGCGTCCTGGCCGTACGGCAGCGATGCGAACGCGTCGGCGAGACGGCGCGCGGCGGCCTCGCAGGCGGATGCTGCGGTGATGTCGCGGGGGCCGCGCAGGAACCGCTGCAGCGCCTGGGGTGCGAGCAGCCGACGGTCGAGCAGCGCCGCGATGCCGGCGCGCAGCCGCCGTTCGCCGAGCTGCGCGAACAGGAGCGCGACGTCCTCGTCTTCGCGTGCCACGCCGCGGCAGATGCGGAACGCCAGATCGAGAGACGACTCGATCAGCCGGGGCACGTCGGTCTCCGCCGCGAGGTCGAAGCCCGGCTCGACGTCGGCTTCCAGCGGAAACTCGCGCAGCAGCGACAGGCAGAAGGCGTCGATCGTCGAGATCGCAATGTCGCCCATGCGATCCCTCAGGCCGCGCCACAGCGCGCGGTCGGCCGTCGACTGGCGGCTCGCCTCGACGAGCCGCTCGACGATGCGCTGTCGCATCTCCGCCGCGGCCTTGCGGGTGAAGGTGATCGCGAGAATGTGGCCGGGCTCGACGCCTGCGCGGAGGAGATTGACGTAGCGGTCGACCAAGACGCGCGTCTTGCCCGTGCCTGCCGACGCTTCGAGGACGACGTTCCGCGACGGGTCGACCGCGAGGCGGCGGGCACCGGCGTCCGGAAGCTCCGGTTCGGCGTCGAACGGCAACGTCGGTTCAAACGTCACCGACGTAGTCCTTCCGGCAGACCGGCGCAAAGGTGCACGTCTCGCACCGGAACACGTCGTCGGGCGTCGGCGGAAACTCGCCGCGCCCGATCGCGTCGACGGTGTCGACGAGACGCCGCTGCGCGTCGGCAAACGTCGATTCGCGACTGCCGGTCCGCGACGGATCGTAAAGGGGCACGACGCGCCGCGGCCCCTTGAATGCGATATAAGCGGCCTCGGCGAGCGTCCATTGTCGACCGGGTTCCGGCCTGCGAGACGCGAGCTGCTGCTCGGCGCACAGGCTGTAAATCGGCAACTGCAGAGCCGTGCTGCGATCGGGCGGCCACCCGAGCTTGTAATCAATCAGCCGGAGCGTTCCGTCGGCAAGCAGGTCGATCCGATCCGCCTTGCCTTTCAACGCAATCGTCCGCTCCCCCGCCGCCGTCGAGAAACGGAACGGCCCATCCAGTCGGTGCTCGAGCAGCCGATCGACCACTTCGACGGGGCGCTCGGCTTCCATGCGCAGCACCGCATCGCCGAGGCCGGCCGCCGCCGGCGAGCCGAGCAGGCGCGTCCGGTCCAGTCCAGCCTCGGACGCCGGCAGACGCTCGAGCGCACTCTCGACGACGGTAGCGAACAGGGCGCGGGCGTCGTCCAGGTTTCCGGGCGTGACCGCGCGACGGCCGGACGCCTTCCATTGCCGAAAGAATTCCTCGAAGACTTCGTGCACGAACCGGCCCTGCCGGCGCGGGTCCATCACTTCCTCGTCGTCGGGCTCTTCTTCGAGCCGCAGCACGTGCTGCGCGAAGAACTTGAACGGACACGACCCGTACGTTTCGAGCGCGCTGACCGCCCACGGACGCGCCGGCTGCAAGCCGATCGATCCATGAAAGTCGGAGCGGTCCGCCGGCGTGCGCGAGGTTCGCAGTCGGTCCCACGCGCGTGCTTCGGCGGCGTCGGTGAACGGCATGTCCGCGTCCGCAGACCAGTCGGCGTCCGTCGCCGGGTCGGCTTCCGCCGGAACCGTCGACATCTTCAAGCTCGGGATCTGGTCCAGCTGCAGCGATCGCATGACCAGCGCATCGTCGTCCAGCGTGAACGTCGACACCGACGTGCGGCGGGACGCCGACGACAGCAGGTCCAGAAAACGGGCGTCGGCGCCGCGACGGCGATCGGCTTCCGATGGCCAGCCGAGCGATTTGAGAATCCGCGAGGGATAGAAGATGTTCCGGTGCGGGCGCTCGGGCCAGTCCGAGTCGACGACACCGACGATGGCGACGTCGTCGAAATCGCCATAGCGCGCCGCCCGATCGTCGACGAGGCTGACGCCGAGAGCGGTGCCGGCGGTGGACGCAAAGGTCTGCTCTTCTATCAACCGGCGCACGGCGATGACGAGGTCCGCTATCGTCCATTGCGGATCGTCCTGGCCGCGATGCGCGTCGGCGAGCCGCGTCAGCGAATCGACGATCGCGGCGCGTGCACGGCGATCGCGCCCGGTCAGCGGATCGGTTTCTGCGAGCGACCGGGCGTGCGCGGACCAGAACGCGAGCAGCCGCGCGATCTGCTGCGACGCCGGCGCCGCCGAGGCGAGAGCGGCCAGTTCACGGGCGGCGGCCGCCGCTGCCAGCAGCGCCGCAACCGCTTCCGACCGAACCGCACCGGGCCGCGGATGCTGCGTCGCCATCTCATGCAGCCGGTCCAGACTGCCCAGATACCGGAGGTCGCTGAGCGCGCGATCCAGTGCGGCCACCGATTCGCGCGCTACGTCGGCGTTGTCGTCCGTGCGAAAGATCAGGTGCGGCGATCGCAGCAGCGCGACCAGCGCCGAACGCGTGAAGTCGGACGCTACGGCGTCGAGGATGACGTCAAACGCCGCCGCGGTCGGTTCTGCGGCGAGCGGCGTCGTATCGAATAATTGATAACGGATGCCCGCCGACCCGAAGACTTCGGCGGCGAGATAGACGTACGGCAGCGGCCGCTTGAATACGACCGCGGTTCGCCCTGGCGACATATCGCGATCGGCACGAATCTGCCTCGCCACAGCGACGAGCTCCTCCTCGCGGTCGCGATGCACCCACCACGGCTGGGCGACGTCGCTGCCCGCCGGCACCAGGATTTTGGGAACGATGCGCGGCGACGGCCCCGCGCCGCGGATCTCTTCGATCCCCGGAAACCACTCGCGGACCCGTTCGTGGAAACCCGACGCGAGCGTCGACTCGGTTGCGACCAGATCGATCGTTTCGAGATTGGGAATCCGCGCAAGCAGATCGAAATCCGCGACGAAGAGGCCGTCGGGATCGGCGATCCAGTCGGCGAGCGTCACGACCACGCGCCGCAGGGGACTTGGCGCCGCGACGGCGATGAGGCGCTCGCGCAGCGAGTGCTCGTCGCAGGCGCCCGACGACGCGACTCGCCGTTGATATTCGCGGAAGGTCTCGGCGAGAAACATCGTCTGGCGGCGCAGCCGCTCCGCACCGCGATCCGCTCCTCCGTCGTCCCCCGGTCCGACGCCGCCGAGCGCGTCGTCGATCAACTCCTGAAAACGGTCGACCTGCTGCATCTGCCGCCGCAGATGGTCGTAGAAGCGCAGCATCTCGGCGACGAGCCCCGGCCGCAGTTGAAACGTGAGCTCGATGCCGGCCGCGGCGGCCGCCCGCGCCGCCGCCTGAAACGCGACCTCGCGCTCGAGCGCCGTGGCGAGT
>DASQHH010000983.1:0-1747 GCA_035632195.1 Vicinamibacterales bacterium | reverse complement strand
CTCGACACGTCGCCGGCGCTGCCCATCGCGGCGACGTCCGCCTGCGAGAAGCTGGTGAGAATCGTCACCGCGAGAATCCCGAGCGGTTCGCCCGGCTGCCCGTCCGCCGCTTCCACGGCCGCCTGCAGGATGGCGTCGTTGCCCGCGTGGACGGTGACGAACGTCGCGCCGCGCCCGCGCAGCTGCCGGACCGCGGACGCGACCGTCTGCGGGATGTCGAAGAACTTCAGGTCCGCGAAGATCTTCTTGCCGTGCGCGCGCATCCAGTCGAGCAGCTCGTCATAGCGCCCAGACATGAAGATCTCGAGCCCGAGCTTGTAGAAGACGACGCTGTCGCCCAGCTCCGTGACGATCGCCTTGGCTTCGTCGATTGTGGGAACGTCGACGGCGAACATCAGCCGTTCGCGCGGAGGGATCTTCACGCTGGAGAGCACGAATGGTAAGAGTACCACACGCGATTCGGCTAGAATTTGCGCTCGGCTAACGCCTCGCGCTCCTTGAGAGGACCGCTCATGAAAAAGACACTGCTCGTCGCCCTCGCCGTCGGACTCGCGTCCACGTCCGCCATGCTGCAGGAAAAAGGCGGCGACGATCGCACCGGCCCCTACGATGTCGTCGCGAACTGGCCGCAGCCGCTCGCGTTCGCCAGACCGGGATACATCTGGGGATCGACGGGCGGGATCTTCGCGGAGAGCCCGGACCGCGTCTTCATCGCCAACCGCGGCGAGCTGAAGCTGCCGCCGACGCTGCCGCCCGGCTTCACCGGCTTCTGGGGCTCGTTCAACGAACAGGCCACCACCCCCACCCCCGAATTCCGCAACTGCATCGTCGTCGTCGACCGCAGCGGCAAAGCGATCGAATCGTGGACGCAGTGGGATTACCTGTTCGCCGACGGCCGCGGGCCGCATTCCGTGGTGATCAGTCCGTACGATCCGGCGCACAACGTGTGGGTGGTCGACGACATCCACCATCAGATCTTCGAATTCACGAACGACGGCAAGCGGATGCTGATGTCGCTCGGCGTACGAGACGAGGCGGGCAGCGACGGGACGCACTTCAAGCGCCCGACCGACATCGCGTGGCTGCCGGACGGCACCTTCTTCATCAGCGACGGCTACGGCAACACGCGCGTCGCGAAGTTCGACAAGAACGGCAAGTTCCTGCTGTCGTGGGGCACGCGCGGAACGGGCAACGGCGAGTTCAACACGCCGCACTCAATCACGATCGACAAGAACCGCCGCGTCTATGTCTCCGACCGCGCGAACAGCCGCATCCAGGTGTTCGACGAGAACGGCAAGTACCTCGACCAGTTCCCGCACATCACGCAGCCGTACCACATTCGCGTCAGCGACGATCAGTTCCTGTGGGCGTTCTCGGGACCGCTCGACAAGCTGATGAAGTACGACCTGAGCGGACATCTGCTGTACGCGTGGGGCACGCACGGCACGACGCCCGGGCTGTTCTGGGCGGTCCACGAGTTCTCCGTCGATTCCGACGGAAACTTCTACACCGCGGAAGTCTTCGGCGGGCGCTCGCAGAAATTCAGTCCGCGCCAGGGCGCGGACCCGTCGCACGCCTTCAAGCCGCAGCCGCTTGTGCCGAAGACGGCGTCGATGCCGCCGGCCGCCGGCCATGGGCCCGAAGACAAACCAGCGGGGTGGCCGTCGATGGGCCCGGCGCCGAAGCCCGCGCCCGATTTTGCAGGCGCGTGGCCGCTCGCTGGCGCCGTGCCGCCGCCGCCGCCGGG
>DASQHH010000982.1:0-7887 GCA_035632195.1 Vicinamibacterales bacterium | reverse complement strand
GGTCTGATACGTCGCTTCCGCGATGAGCGCGTTGTCGATGTAGTTCTGCACCTGGCCGTCCACCAGGTTGGTCTGGGCCGGCATGCCATCGAGGAGTACGGTGTTGTGCAGCGCGGTATTGCCGTGCGTCGCCATATAGGTCTGCTCGGTCTGCTGCGCGCCTCCCACGTCCGGGATGTTGAGCCTGATCCCGGGCACGAGCGCGCCGATCGACTGCAGGTTGCGCGCGCTCGGAATCGCGTCGATCAGATCGCGGCTCATGACGTTCACCTGGGCGGTGTTCTGCACATCGACGACCGGCGACGCGCCCGACACCGTCACGGTTTCCTCGATCGCGCCGACCTTCATCTCGGCATTGATCGGCACCGACACGTTGGTCGGCACATCGACGCCTTCACGCCTGAACGTGTTGAAACCGGACAGCGTGAACGTCACCGTGTACGTGCCTGGGCGGATGTCGACGATGGCATAGCGGCCCTCGGCGTCGGTCGCGACGCTCCGGGACTTTTCAATGAGTACAGGGCTCGCGGCTTCGACCGTCACGCCCGGCAGCACGGCGCCCGACGTGTCCTTCACCACGCCCGCAATCGTGCTCTGTGCCTGTGCCAGAGTGGCGGGCAGGAGCAGCATCGCCAGGCATCCGACGATCCGACGCAGTCGCGTGACAGGATTCATAGCCTCTCCTTGAACAAAGCCGGCTGACGCCGAATCCGACGCCAAGGGGTCTCGAGGCCGTCATCCTACGTACGAGTCAATCGATCCACAAGCAGATTGTGAAAGGGCGTCCACAGCTCGCGCGCAGCGAGGACAAACGTCAGGCCGCCGACTCCGCCGAGCGCCCAGAGCGTCCAGACGAAGAAAAAGCCGCCCGGAGACTTCGCGAGGTCGGGGTAGTGCGCCCCTCTCATGTGCATGACCGGCATGCCCGCGGCGAACAGCCCGACGATCAGCATGATCGCGTGGCCCAATCGCCGCTCGGCGAGCACCAGCGTGCCATACAGGAGAATCACGAGGACGACGATCGCGGTGTTCGCGGACTCCGCCGGGGAAATGCCGCGGACGATATCGTCCGTCACGTGAAGGGTCAACAGGAGGATCGAGAGCAGCGACGCGACCGGCAATAGAACGTTGGTTCTCATCGCCCGCATCGTGACGCTGCGCGCGCGGGCGAACAACCGGCTTGCGACGAAAGGCGGATAGACGCGACGAACGGGGACTACATCTGCCTGAAGCGCTGCACGTAGTTGCGGCTCACGGGCAGGACCTCGCCCCGCCCCTTCAGGTGAATCTCCGCCGTTTCGTTGTCATGCCGCGTGATATGGCCGATCGCGCGCAGATTCACGATGACCGACCGGTGCACCTGCGCGAATTGATCCGCGGCGAGCCGGCCGAGCAGGTCCTTGAGCGGGGTCCGGACCACGGCCTCGGCATGTTTGCCTCCGTCTCGCCAGGCGACCAGCGTGTACTTCGCGTCGGCCCGAAGGTAGTCGATGTCGTCGACCGCAATCAGACGCACCGTTTTCCCGCTCTGCGCCTGAATCCACCGCAGCGGTCCGTTCTTCCCGGATCGCTGCAGCGTCGCAAGCTGCTCCTGGAGCTGCTGCAGCAGCTGCTCGGTGTTGACGGCGGGCTTCGATGCGTCCAGACGCTTCTTGAGGCGGTCCACGGTATCCGCGAGACGCGCAGGTTCGACCGGCTTCAGCAGGTAGTCCAGCGCGCCCTGCGCGAAGGCCTGCACCGCGTAGTGATCGTACGCCGTGACGAACACGAGATGCGCGCGGCGGCCGATGTGGCTGGCGGCATCGACGCCGGAGAGACCCGGCATGTGGACGTCGAGAAAACAGATGTCGGGATGCCGCTCGTCGAACAGCCGCACAGCCTCGCGTCCGTTCCGCGCCTCGGCGACGATCTCGAGCTCGGGCCAGATGGTCGCGAGCTGCCGCCGCAGCGCATCCCGCAGCAGCGGCTCATCGTCGGCAACCAATGCGGTCGGCCTGGCGTGAATGTCGCTCATGTGTGTGCCGGCATCTCGAGCTCGGCGGTGACGCCGCCCGCGGCTCCGGACGTCAGGCGCAGCTGCACGGCATCGCCGTAGACGATCGCGAGGCGCTCGCGCAGGCTCGTGAGCCCGGTGCCGGAATCCATCGGCGCGGACGGCAGCCCCGCGCCGGTATCACTGACGCGGACGACGCAGCGGTCGCCGCGCCGCTCGACGTCGATGTCGATCCGGCCTCCTTCCTCGCTCGGATCGATCCCGTGCCGCACCGCGTTTTCCACCAGGGTCAGGACCGTCGTCGGAGGACAGCGGACGTCCCGGGATGCCGGGTCCACGTGCATCGCGTACTGCAGGCGATCCGGCATGCGCATCTGCATCAGCTCGAGGTACGGTCGAACGAGCTGCAGCTCGCGGTCGATGGTTGCCGCGGGCTCGTGCAGCAGGGGCACCGCCGCGCGCAGGTAGCTGGTGAGGCTTCGGAGCACCGCCGGCGCGTGCGGCGACCCGGCATCGACAAGCGCCTGGATGTTGGCGAGCGTATTGAACAGGAAGTGGGGACTGACCTGCGCCTGCAGCAGATGCAGACGCGCGTCGAGCGCCTGCCGCTCGAGCTCGCTGCGCTCGAGCGCGAATGCCAGCTGCTGGTCGCGCGCGAAGGCGTCCTTCTGCCGGACGATCGCCGCGAGCGCCGTCCACGGAGCGAGCAGGATGGCGGCGAACGTCAGGTGCGTCCACCCGTTCCACCGGTCGGGAACGTCCCAGAACGGCGGCGCGCCGCGGGGCGTGGACAGCACGTACATCAGCGTCGTCGTCACCGGCACGAACACGCCGACGGCGACGACCTGCAGCGCCCATCGCTGGATCCATTGCGGCAGCCTGCGCGGCCACACCTCGAAGAGCGCGAAGGCCGTCGTCGCGGACAGGCCGATGATCGTGGTGCGCAGGAAGAGCGCGACGATGGGGCCCTTCCAGCCGAGCAGCAGGAGAAGACCAACGCCGATGGAAATCGTCAGCGCGACGGCGATGCGCCGCGATGTCCTGGTCGCCGCGCCCGCCGGCCTCGCGACCGTCGTTGGCCCGGGCATCATGTGGACTCTACCAACATCCGCGTGTCGCGTCGCGCCGATGTGCCTGACGGGTCTGCAGTCGTAACCCGGGTATTGACCGCCCTTCATCGAGGTATTACGGTAATACCATGCCGGTCATCAGCCTCAAGGTCTCGCCTGCTGACGCCCGACGTATTCGAGCGTTGGCCAGGGCTCGCCGCAAGACGGTTTCCGCGTATCTTCGCGAACAGGCCCTGCCACCGCCGGCAGCCGCCAACCGGCGCATCTCGCTGAGGAAGCATCGCGCTTCCGGCCTGTCCTACGATGCCTCGCCGGGGCCCGCGGTCACGGACGAAGAGATTCGCGCCGCGCTCGCCGACTTTCCATGAGCTATCTGCTCGACGTGAATGCGTTGATCGCCTGGCGGCATGCGCGATCGCCGCATCATCAACGGTTTCACGCCTGGGCAGGCCGTGTGGGCCGGAAGCATCTCCGCACGTGCGCGCTCGCCGAACTCGGCTTCATGCGAGTCTCGATGCAGGTATTCGGCTATACGCTCGAACAAGCCCAGGAGGCGGTGGAGAGGCTCCGCCGCGAGGCCGGCGGGTTTATCGACACCGCGCCGGCCCCCCGGCTTGCGGCGTGGGCGACCAGTCCAGCGCGTACCTCGGACGCGTATTTCGTCCAGGTCGCCGCAATGCACAACCTGAAGCTGGCGACATTCGACGAGCACATTCAGGATCCCGCTGCTGTACTGATCGGGTGAGCCGGGCTCAGGACGGGTTTCCGTTCCTCACGGCCGTCAGCTTTCGAGGGTTGGCGACCACCCAGAGTCCCGCGATGCATCCGTCGGTGTCGACATCCGCGGCCAGCACCAGGCGCGGCGGCCGGCGGCCCATCGCCGTGTCGAACTCGAAGAGCGCCGCGGGGAAACCGTTCAGATCGATCACGCGGATGCGGACGCCGGCGGGGCGCGACGCGGCCAGTCGGACGAAGAACTGCGCGACGTTGGCCGCTCCCACAATGGGATACGGCGATGCGGTGAATTGGCCGCCGCCGTCGGTCACCGCGCGGATGTCGGCGGCCAGCATGCGCTCGATACCCGGGACGTCGGCGTTGCCCAAAAGATTCAGGAATCGCTCGAGGGCGAGTGACGTTCGCGCGCGGTTCGCGGCGGTCGGCGGCGTGCGGTGCGCGTCGTACGCCGCCATCGCGTGGCGCGCGCGATGATGAATGATCCGCGCGTTGCCTTCGGATAGATCGAGCGCGGCCGCCACTTCGCCCGCGGAGTAGTCGAAGACGTCGCAGAGCAGCAGCACGGCGCGCTGCGTCGGCGTCAACGCTTCGAGCGCGCGCAGAAAGGCGAGCGACACGCTTTCCATCAGGTCGTAGCGGCCCTCGAGCGTCCGTCCTCCATCGGCAGCGGGCTCGTACGACGGCAGCGGGCCCTCGTCCGCCGTCTCGATCGGGCTCGGCAGCCAGGGCCCGATGTACGACCGGCGTTTGCGGCGGCGCAGGAAATCCCGCGACGCATTCGCTGCCACGGTGACGAGCCATCGCCGCGGCTCCTCCAACTCTTCCGGCGCGTGCTTGAGCGCGCGAATGAACGTCTCCTGCACCGCATCGTCCGCATCCGCGGCGGATCCGGTCACGCGATAGCACACACCCCAGAGGAACGTCCGGTGCTCCTCGAACCAGCGCGTCAAGACCGCGTCACTGATTGCCATCTGCCTCCAGCGTCGAGGCCGAGAGTCGTTCGACCGCCCGCGCGGCCTGCATCCCGCTCGCCACGGACGCGTCCGCCAGTTGCCCGCTCGGGCCCACCCAGTCGCCGGCGAGAAACACGTTGTCCACGTCGGCAATGCGCCCGCTGGGCCGGCCGCGGAACCCGCCGGACTCGGCCGACACCAGCGCATGGCTCACGACGACGGTGGCGAGAAAACGCCGGTGCACGACCACGTCGCGCCAGCCCGGTTGGAGCAGGTCCAGCGTTCGCTCCAGGTGCCGTTCGTCATCCGCTGTGCCCTGCGTTCCGCTTCGCAGGTATTTCGCGACGTGCACGACCGCGCCGGCCTCCGGCGCCACGCGCGCGACGGCGGAGTCGGCCGAGAAACAGACAGGATCGTCCACGCCGACGGCGAAGATCGTCCGCTCGGCCGGCAGGTGATTGAGCGCGACGTCGAGCGTTGCGACGCACACCGGAGAGTCGGAGGGCAGCGGCGGCATCACGTCGCCCAGCAGACGATGCGCCTGGCGTGGACCGGTCGCCACAATCACGGCACCACACCGCACGTTCGTCCCGTCGCACAGTGTCACCGACGCAGCGCGTCGTGCGTCCACGTTGACCGCCACGACTGATAGCCCTTTGGCGATGATCGCGCCGCTCGACTCCGCCGCGCCCGCAAGGGCCGCCACCAAAGCGCCCCAGCCCTTGTGAATGTACAGGATCGATCCCGTCAGGCTCAGTTTCAGTTGCTCGAGGCCGGCGGCAGCGCTCATGCGGTCCGGTTCGTCGCAGTAAGTGGTGAACCGGATCATCGCGAGCGCCACTTGTAAGACACGGGGATCGCGCAACCGGGTTCGCAGCCACGTCGTCAGCGACACATCCTGCAGGCCCGCCGCCTCCATCGCGGGCACGTCGGCGAGGAACCGCGCGATTTCGCGTTTTCCGGACGGCCCCAATAGATCCGTCGTCAAGAGCGACAAGCATCCCACCGGCAGCGTGTGCCGAACGCCGCCTCGAATCGCGAAGCCGCCGTTCGGTCCGCGCGGCGCGCTCTCGATCGCCACCTCGAGCGTCCGCAGTCCCTCCACCGCCGCACCGCGCTCGTAGAGCCGGTGCGGTCCGAGGTTGAAGTGAAAGCCGGACCGGCAATCGGTTCGTGCGCGGCCGCCGAGCTGCGCCGCATCGTGGAAGAGCATCGCCGGAATCCCCGCCCGGCCGAGCCGCAACGCTGCGGTCAGGCCCGCGAGCCCGCCGCCGACGACGACGACGAGATCTGGCGGAAGACGCATGGGGCTCTAAAGGCATGACGTCTGCGGCGGTCGATTCGTTACAGCGTCCGGTTTGTAACGCTTGACGGCCGGCGGACGTGAACGGGGCAGGAGAGCACAGATGGCACAGTCAACAAGTCGAGGCATCGGAATTCTGGCGGCGGTCCTGGGCGTCATGATGATCGGCAGCGGCGCGTCGAAGCTCGCCGGCGAGTCGCACCAGGTGGCGATGTTCGCGCAGGCCGGACTCCCGTCCTGGTTTCTGGCGCTCGTCGGCACGTTCGAAGTGATCGGCGGGATTCTTCTGGCGGCGCCTCCGTCCACGCCCGCCGGCAGCCTGGTTCTCAGCACGATCATGGTCGGCGCGCTGTGGACGCACGCCGCGAGGGGCGAGTGGATCGAGCTCGTTCCGGTCAGCGTCCTCCTCGCGCTGTTCCTCCTGATCTTCCAGCGCAACCGCTCCCGAGCCATTCAGTTGCTCGGAGCCGCGTAGCGTTTGCCGGCGGCCGGCGTGTCTATCCCAGGAGAGGCAATGTGATGAATGCAATCAGCATCGGATCGTCGCGAGGCGTCATCTGGTTCAACCGGCTGTTGCTGGTCGCGGCGACCTGCATCATGACGATGATCGCGTTGCGCACGCTGCGCGATCCCATCGGGTCGACGCGGCCCATGGGCATCGTGCTGACGTCGCCGACCGCCGCCACGGTGGTGCGCGTCGGATTCGGTGGTTTTCCGCTCGGCTTCGCCGTCGCGCTGCTCGGATGCCTGGTGTCGACGAAGCGTCTGCTTGGCGGACTGTTGCTCCTGGCATCGATCGCGTGCGCCGCGACGCTGACGCGGCTGCAGGGAATCGTGCTCGACGGCCCGACGGCGTACAACCTCGGGCTCCTTCGGCCGGAAATCGCCCTCTGCGTGTTGAGCGCCGTCGGGATCGTTCTGGAGCGGCGCCGGCGGCATGGAGTCCTATGACGCTGCGGCCCTGGAAACACACGAAAGGATGTGCCCGATGACGTCAGTCGCTGAACAACTCCGGAGCGTCGCGCCGCTCGGCCTGCCGCGATGGCTGCCGGAAAGCGTGTGGCCCTTCGAAACGACGGCGATCGACCTGGACGGGTCCTCGATCGCAATCGCTGAAGTGGGGAAGGGCCCGACGCTCGTCTTCTACACCGGCATCGGCGCCTTCGTCTGGCGCGATGTGATGCTGCGGCTCTCCGGCCGCTTTCGGTGCGTTGCCGTCGATCCGCCGGGGATCGGGATGAGCGCTCCGGTCCCGCGCGCGTCGCTCACTCTCGAAAACTCCGCCCGGGCGCTGAGTGCCGTCATTCGCGCACTCGATCTGAGGGACTTCACGCTGGTGGTCCACGATACCGGCGCGCCGCCCGCGATCGCGGCCGCGGCCCGCACGCCGGATCGTGTCCGCGCGCTGGTCAGCGTGAACTCGTTCGGATGGAAGCCGGCCGGCCGTCCGTTTCGCGGCATGCTCGCGCTGATGGGCAGCGGCGTCGTTCGCCGGATCGATCTCCTGACCGGCGCCATTGCGCGCATCACGGCGACGAGTTTCGGCGTCGGCCGGCACCTGGACGAGGCCAGCCGCCGCGCGTACCGTGCGGGGCTCATGCAGGAACTGGGGGCCTTTCACGACTACCTGCGCGAAGCTCGCTTCAGCGACGACGTCTACGACGAAGTCGCGAGGGCGCTGACCGGACCGTTCCGCACGCTGCCGCTGCTCACCATCTTCGGTGAGCGAAACGATCCGCTCGGCTTCCAGCCGCACTGGAAGCGGCTGTTTCCCGACGCGAGGCAAGTCACCGTTCCGAAGGGCAATCATTTTCCGATGTGCGACGACCCGGA
>DASQHH010000981.1:0-1522 GCA_035632195.1 Vicinamibacterales bacterium | reverse complement strand
TGTCCTCGATCCCCGCCTGGCGGAGCTGATCCATCGTCGACATCACCGCGCCGTATTCAACGTCCTCGTCGGCCTTGATGAGGACGATCTTCTCTTTCTGGTTTTCGAGCAGCTCGTTGATCTTCGAGGCCAGTTCCCCTTCGGTGACCGGCTTGGCGTTGAGGTACAGCGCTTTGTCCTTGCTGATCGCCACGACTGTCTGCCCCTGCGTTTCGGGCTTGTCGACCGTGTTGTCCGCCTTGGGCAGCTGGACGGCGACGCCCTGCTGCAGCAGCGGAGCGACGATCATCATGATGATGAGCAGCACCAGCATGACGTCGCACAGCGGCGTGACGTTGATTTCGGACTTGACGCCGCCCTTGGCGCCGCCGAGATCCATTGCCATAGGTCAGATCTCCGTATTGCGGATTGCCAGTTGACTACGTCGTCTTCCGGATGAAGAAGTCCACGAGCTCCGACGAGGAGTTGTCCATCTCCACGTTGAAGTACTCGACGCGGCCCGTCAGGTAGTTGTAGAACCACACCGCCGGAATTGCGACGACGAGACCGAGCGCGGTCTCGATGAGCGCTTCCGCGATACCGCCCGAGACGGCGCCGATGCCGCCCGAGCCGCTTGCCGCGATGCCTTCGAACGCCTTGATGACGCCGACGACCGTGCCGAGCAGTCCGACGAACGGCGCCGTCGAACCGATCGTAGCGAGCGCCGCAATGCCCTTCTTGAGGTCCGATGCGGTGAGCGCGGCGGCGCGCTGAATGGCGCGGCGGACCGTGTCGAGGAGGTCTTCACGGCTCATGCCGCTGTTGCTCTCCTGGTGGAACTGAAATTCCTGCAGGCCGGCCAGCACGACTTTCGCCAGGTGGCTGTAGCGGTAGTTCTTCGACTGCGCGAGCGCAATCGCGTCCTTCAGCCGCTGATCCTTGAGGAACTTGGCAGCCTGCGGCGCGAAGAGCTTCGACTGGTTGCGCGCCTGATTGAAGGTGAAGAAGCGCTCGATCGCGACGCCGATCGACCACATCGACATGATGATGAGCACGATGCCGACCCCGATGGCCGGTCCGGACATTCTTTCAATGAGTCCCAATAGATCCACGGTCAATCCTCCATCAAAAAGACTTGCTGGTCGCCAATCTGGTTGCTTGTGATCCCTACTGCAGCGTGAAGTTGACCGTGACGGTCATGATGACCGGCACGGGCACGCCGTTGAGCAGCGTCGGCGTGAACTGCCACTGCCGCACCGCGTCGAGGGCCGCCGCGTCCAGCAGCGGGATCGACCGCAGCACTTTCGCTTCCTGCACGTTGCCGTTCGGTCCGATGGTCGCCTCGATGATGACGACGCCCTGCACGCGCGCCGACTGCGCGATGGCCGGGTAGACTGGCTTCACGTCCTTCGTCTTGTTCGGCGGGCGAATCTGGCCACCGACGCGGACCGGCGCGGGCGGCGGAGGCGGCGGGGGCGGCGGCGGCGCTTCCGCCAGGCCGCCGACGATACCGCCGCTGACGCCTCCGACGACGCCGCCTTCG
>DASQHH010000980.1:0-10959 GCA_035632195.1 Vicinamibacterales bacterium | reverse complement strand
ACGCCTCGCTGGCGCTCGCGTGTCTGCTGACCGCATGGTGGCCTCACGCGGTCGCCGGCTTTTTCTACCACTCGTGGATCGTCGGGATTGTTCATCTCGTCACGCTCGGCTGGATCACCTTCTCGATTCTCGGAGCCATCTACATTGTCGGTCCGCTCGCGCTGCGGATGGACATGCCCGAACGCAGGCTGGACTACGTTGCGTATGCCTTCGCAGTCGTTGGCGTCGCCGGCATGGTCGCGCACTTCTGGATTCAGGAGTACGGCGGCATGGCATGGTCAGCGGGAACGGTCGCGCTCGGCATCGTCTACGTCACCGTTCGCCTCGTCGCCGGCGTGCGCCGCGCCGGCGTACCGTTCCCGGTTCGGTTGCATATCGTGCTGGCCTGTGTGAACGTCTGGATCGCCGCGGCGATGGGGCTGCTGATCGCGATCGACAAGGCGATGCACTTTCTTCCCGGCTTCGTGTTGTCGAACGTGTTCGCGCACGCGCATCTCGCGGCCATCGGGTGGGCGACGATGATGGTGATCGGCGTCGGCTATCGACTGCTGCCGATGACGCTCCCGTCGAAGATGCCGTCTGGCCGCTCGCTGTACGCGAGCGCGATCCTGCTCGAAACTGGCGTGCTCGGACTGTTCACCACGCTGCTCACCGGCAGCGCCTGGGCGATGCTGTTCGCAGTCACGATCGTCGTTGGACTCTTGATGTTTGCGGCGCACGTCGTCTGGATGGTCCGCACTCGCGCGTCGAAGCCGATCGGTGCGCCTCGGATCGATTTCGCCGTGCTGCACGCCGCGGGTGCCGGAGTGTGGCTCGCGGCAGCGTCGGCAATCGGCCTCTGGCTGGTCGCCGCGCCGCCGTCGTCGCGATCGCTTCATGCCGCGGCGGCTTACGGCGTGGTGGGGCTGGTCGGGTTTCTCGCACAGATGATCGTCGCGATGGAAGTCCGCCTCCTGCCGCTGGCGTCGTGGTTCTGGGCCTACGCTGGGAGCGACTATCGTGAGGCTCCGCGGTCGCCCCACACCATGCGCGATCGCCAACTGCAGGCGATCGTGTTCGCAGCCTGGACCGCCGGCGTTCCGGCGATCGCAGCCGGCATGTATCTGGAGTCGGCGCCGCTGGTCGCCGGCGGCGCGTGGACATTGTTCGCTGCGGTCGTCCTCGCCACGCTCGACAACGTTTTCGTCATCGTTCCGGCGGTGCGTGGGAAATGAAGCCGCATCGCCGCCGCTGGTCACGCCGCATCCGCACGCCGATCGGGCGCGGGGTCCCGGCAGCCGCTACGGAGGGCCGTCAAAGTCCTCGACGTAGGCGAATGGCGCTGAAAGCATGCACTCGCCATAGCAACGGCGATGCCGGACCAGAACACTTCGAAATCACGGGGACGAAGGGGCACTCCGCGGGTCGCCGTGCTGGCGCCGCCGGGATTCCGTCGGCGGAATGCCAGCCGCCAGCGCCCACAATCCAATCCCGCCCAGCGTGACCAGGTTCGGAAACAACAGCGGCGCCATCGGCGGCGCGCCACCAAGAACCCGCTCGAACAGCGTGCGGCCGGGCCGACGCAGATCCGCCTCCGCATGAAGCGCGAACCCGATGACCCCGATCAACGCCTGAACCGCGAGAACGCAGGCGCAGAGGCCAATGAAACCTCGATCGACGCTGACGATGAACGGCACGGCCAGGCAGCCGATGGCGAAGGCGCTCGACACGACAGGAACCCATTCGAGCGGGTTGAAGAATCCGTTCTGGGCGTGATCGGAGAGACTGAATACGAAGTTGCCGGCGAAGCCGCCGAGCGCCAGCAGCAGCACCCATTGCGCCCACTCGCGCGAATCCGGAGCGACGAGGCGGTTGACGATCAGCAACAGGCCCAGGCCGGTGTAGGCGAGCGGCGCCGCGAAGGGAGCGCCGTACGTCAGACCGCGGATCGTGCGCTCGTAGAAGAATCGGCTGTCCAGATGGAAGATGACGCCCGCGAGACCGATGCCGACCCCGAGCCATCCGACGAGGTGGCCCACATCCCGCCACACGCCGGGCATTCGATTTCGTAGCGCCAAGGCGGCGGCGAGCGCGACTGTCGCCGCCATCGAAAAATACAGCGGAACGTACTCCGCGGCGCGACGAAACTGATTCTCGGAATGGGCCAGAAAGATGTCACCGACGAGCCCCGCAAAATTGAGCAGGACGAACGCCTCGATCCAGAGCTGGTGGTCGCGTCGCCAGTCAGCGTGATCGCGCGCCATGCTGCCGTCGCAACTCCTCCGCCGCCGCGCGCAGTGCTACCGTCCGCGCGAGCATCGGGTAATTTCCGTGCCACTGCACGAAGTCGGCGCCGCCCATGAAGGCGCCGTGCTTCGAAGTCCTGCCGTCGTAATGCCACAAGTCGAAGTACACGAATTCGATCGGCTGGCTGAACGGTGCTCCGCCCAGCATGCCGTCTTTGCGCAGCGCCGTCATGACATCCGTCGCCGCCTGGACCTTCTCGTTCGTCGAAGCGACGACTTGCTCCGCTTCGCCGTACACACGATCGATCAGCGGAGTGGTATGGCATTGGACGCAGATCTGCTTCATTGCGGCCTGCGCTCGATCGTGGTTTGGACGGGGCTTCGTGATCGGATCGGCCAGGTAGTACGACAGCCGGTCGGACGGATCGTGCGTCACCTTTTGACCGTTGATGCCGCTCATGTGGCACGTCGCGCAGGTCGGCACGAACATATCGCGGGTGGACAGCGTCTTCGGCGGCGCGTCGAGTTTCAGGAGTCCTTCCTGCGCGCGGAACATGACGCCGTGCTTCGATTCCTCATAAATCTCCAGCTGCGAATGATCCGGCCCGAGGTGGCACTGGCCGCACGTGGTCGGCAGACGCGCGATCGCGACCGAAGCCGTGTGCCGCGTGTGGCAGGCCGTACAGGTGCCGAGCGTTCCGTCGTCGTTCGGCTTGCCGACGCTGTGGCACTGTGCGCAGCCGCTCGTCGTCGACGAACCACCCTCGAGCTTCGTCAGCGGATGAGCGGGCCGGCGCGCGCCGCCAGGCTGGTACCGCTCCGAGAACTCGACCTGTTCGGGGCTCAGACCCTCCTGACCGTACACCGCCGCCCATGAGGTCGCCGCGTGGCGGCTTCGCAAGTACTCCTGGTAGATCGGTTCGTGACAGCTGCGGCAATTGCCGGCGGTCAGTCTGGTCGCTATGGTGAATCCGTGATGATCCTGCTTCCGCTGTCCGGCCGCAGGCTGGTGGCAGTCGAGGCAGTTGACGCCTTGCTTCGCGTGCACGCTCATCTCGAATTCGTGCACGACCGAGTACTGCTGCCGCAGATGGCACTCGGCGCACTTGCCGGAGGCGCGCACGAAATCCGCGGACGGTTGACGCGTTTCGACCGGAGGACGCGCGCGGTTGATCAAGAAGGCGCCGACGATCAAACCGAAAGCGATGACGACCGCGATGAAGACGGGCCGGAACGACACAGGGGGACTGTATCAAACAGGCCAGGGCGCCGCTACTTTGTATTCGAACGGCAGCGATGTTCACGACGGGTCGACAGGCGCTAACGCCGAACGGTCAGCACCGGACAGGTCGCGCCCCGCACGACCTGATTCGTCGTCGAGCCGAAGAGCGTAAGATCCAGGGGCTTCCGGCCCTGGACACCGACCACGATCAAGTCGGCGCGATCGTGCTCGGCCGCCGAAAGAATCTGTTCGTACGCTTTGCCGGAAACCACCCGGATTCGAGGCGACGACCAGTCACGGACCGACTGCGGAATCAAACGATCCAGATGCTGGATCGCGTGCTGTTCGCGGTGGGCGTGATGCTGGTGGACGTCGTACGGCCGCGGGACGAACAACTCGTTCTCATCCGGATCGTCGAGTACGTGCAGCAGCGTGAGGCTGGCGTCTCCCTCCTGAGCAAATGCGAACGCGACCTGGAGGCCGGCCAACGACGAAGCCGAAAAGTCGGTGGGACACAGAATGTGTTTGAAGGGAAGCCTCGAGGTCGCCTGGACGCGCGGCGGAACGGTGAGCACCGGACAGGTGACGCGTCGAAGCACTGTTTCGGTCACGGATCCGAGCACCAGATGCTCGAGTCCGCTCGCTCCGTGCGTTCCGATCACGACGAGATCGACGGACTGTGTTGCCGCATACTCGGTGATGACGTCGGCCGCGCCGCCCTCGACGATCGTCGTGACGATCTCAGCGCCCTGATCACGCGCGCGGGCATCGAGGGTCATCTCGCCGACGGCGCGTGCCAGCTGCCGGCGCTCTTCAGTGGTGCCGACGTCGTCGATGTCGCGGGCCGTTGGTACGAGCGCCGCGACGACCGCTGGCGCGGGACGATGAGCGTGGAGCAGGACGACCCGCGCTGAATACCACTTCGCGATCGCGACGGCATGATCCAGCGCGTGCCGCGAGGCAGCGGAGAAATCCGTCGGGCAGAGAATGGACCGGATGTTCATGACGGCCTGCTTTCTTCGTCACCGAGCTGACGGACGTCGAGGCCGCAGCGGGCGATCCGGTCGCCCAGAGTGGACCGCTTGATCTGCAGCAGCTCCGCCGCGCGCGACTTGTTGCCGTTGCTCACCTTCAACGCCCATGAAATCAGATTCGTCTCGAGCTCGCGGAGACGATCGTCGAGGGCAATCGGCGCCGCCCGCTGAGGCAGTTCCGGCGGCGGCAGGGCGGGATCCGCCGGTTGGGACCCGGCGCGAAACAGAATGCCCGCCGACATGCACCCGATGCGCACCGTGCCGCACGTGCACGTCTGCGCGATGCGCTCGCAGGCGTTCTCCAGCTCGCGGACGTTGCCCGGCCAGCTGTAGCGCATGAAGGCCTGGGTTACCGCGTCCGAGATCTGCGGCTGGTCTTCGCCACTGCGGCGGAAATACCGCGCTAAGAAATGCTCCATCAGCACCGGGATGTCCTCGCGGCGTTCGCGGAGCGGCGGCAGCGCCACCGGAAGAACGTTCAGGCGGTAGTACAAGTCTTCGCGGAATTTCCCCTCGGCGACCATCTGCTTCAGATCGCGCTTGCTTCCTGCGATGATGCGGACGTTGACCGTCACCGTACGCGTGCCGCCCAGCCGCTCGATCGTTCGATTCTGCAGGACGCGCAGCAGCTTCACCTGCATCCCGAGCGGCACGTCGTCGATGTCGTCGAGGAAGATCGTGCCGGTGTCGGCGAGCTCGAACCGGCCCGGACGGTCTTTGATGGCCCCTGTGAACGCCCCGCGCTCGTGGCCGAAGAGCTCCGACTCGATCAGCGTTTCGGAGAAGAGCGCGCAGCTGACGGCGACGAACGGGTGATGCTTGCGCCGGCTCGACTGATGGATGAGGGTCGCCGTCACTTCCTTCCCCGTCCCGCTCTCGCCCGTGATCAGCACGGTGCTGTCGCTGTTCCCGATGACGCGCAGGAACTCGAAGACGGCGCGCATGCGCGCGCTGCGTCCGACAACCAGAGAATCCGTTTCGAGGACAGGTGTCGGCATGGCTCCCCTCAGACGAGGCGCAGCGTTTCGAACTCGGGGATTTCCTCGCGCAGCGCGCTCTCGACGCCCAGATACAGCGTCATGTGAGCGCTCGGACATCCGGCGCACATGCCCGTCAGCTTGACCTCGGCGGAGTTGCCGGCCACGTCGACGAGCTCGATGTCGCCGCCGTCGGCCCGCAGAAACGGCCTTACGCGTTCCAGGACGGTTTCGATGCGTTCTCGGGTCACCATGCCGACGAAAAAGGCAACGGCTGTGCCAGCCGGCCGGCAGCGAATTCCCGCAGGTATTGTCGGCTTTTCGTCAGGGGGTCGTGGGCGGGCGCGGACTATTCCCCTGCGGCGCGATAAATCCCCGGCGCCGCTGTCAGGCGCTCGACGACGTTCACGAGGTCGGGTTCCCAGAGCGGCTTGAAATGCAGCGAGACGCCCAGCGTCTGCAGTTCGTCGGTGACGCGATCGTCGATGAAGTAGTCCGCGGTCATCATCGCGATTGGAAGGTCGGAGTGTTCCCGGTTGGATCGGACACGCCTCACGAATTCGAGTCCGTCAATCGTCGGCAGATGCAGATCGACCAGGACCGCCATCGGCAGGCGGCGCTCGATTTCCTCGAGAGCCGCCTCCGCCGCGCCGAAGGCCGTCACGTCGTATCCGTGCGTCCGGAGCATGGGCACGAACGCCTCGGCAGCGCCCGGGTCGTCGTCGATGATCAGGATCGGCCGTCGAGGCATTCCCGCACCTTCGTCGCGAGGAGCTCCGGGGTGAACGGCTTCTGAAGAAACGCGATGCGCGAGCTGAACAAAGCGACGCGGACGGGAAAGCCGGACACGTACAGCACCTTGATATTCGGCCTGAGCCGAACGATCCGCTGTCCGAGATCGGGGCCGCTCATCTCCGGCATCACGACGTCGCTGAGCAGCAGATCGATGGCGCCCTCGTGCCGTTCGGCCCGCGTCAGGGCGTCGTCGACGGACCGGGAAGCGTAAACCGTGTAGCCGTACTGCTCCAGCGTCCGCTGTATCAGCTGTCGGACCGCCGTTTCGTCTTCGACGAGCAGGATGCACTCCTGACCGCGCGGAGTGCTCGGCACTTCGACCACCGCCCGCGGCCGGGCGCCAGCGAGCGCGGCTGGCAGGTGGACCGTGACCGTCGTTCCGCGCCCGGTGGCGCTTTGAACGTCCACGAAGCCTCCGCACTGCTTGACGATGCCGTAGACGGTGGCGAGGCCGAGGCCCGTCCCCTTGCCGAGCGGCTTGGTGGTGAAGAACGGCTCGAAGACGTGCGCGAGGACCTCGGGGCTCATTCCGCATCCGGAGTCGCGTATGGCGACCGTCGCATACCGCCCGGGTGCGACGTCGTGCAACTGCCCTGTTCGCGCGTCGAGGTCGACCACTCCTGTCGAGATTTGAAGCCTGCCACCCTGCGGCATGGCGTCTCTGGCGTTGACGACCAGATTCACGATCACTTGCTCGATCTGACCGGAGTCGGCGATGACTGGAGTCGGCGGAGCAACGCATTCGATGTCGAGCGCGATGTCCTCGCCGATCACGCGCTGCAGAAGCCGCTTCAGATCGACGACGGCGGCGTTCAAGTCGAGCGCTTCGGGGGCGAAGGCTTGCTGGCGGCTGAACGCCAACAGCTGGCGTGTCAGGCGAGCGGCGCGCTCGCCGGCGTGCGTGATTTCCTGGACGTCCGCTGCCAGCTCGGCATCGTCGGCGATGCGCTGGCGCACCAGCTCGCCGTAGCCAAGGATCGCCGTCAGCAGGTTGTTGAAGTCGTGCGCAATGCCGCCGGCGAGGCGGCCGATCGCCTCCATCTTTTGCGCCTGCAGAAACTGTCGCTCCAGCTGTTTGCGATTGGTGACGTTCCGCGACACGCCCATTACCGCACTGACGGCGCCCTCGTCGTCCGGCATGGGCACCAGCGACGATTCGAGCCACAGGTCGCCGGCGGGCGTGTCGAAGCGCGTCTCGACGAAATCAGGTCGCCCGGTCGAGAAGACGCCGGACAAATCGGACCACATCCGATCGGCGGCCGCCTGTGGAAAGACGTCGTGCAGCTTTCTGCCGATCTTGTCCTCGGCGCGGACGCCGAGCCCGACGGCGGCGTCGTTCACGTATTCGATCATCCCATCGCGGTTGACGATGAAGATGGTGTCCTTCGCTGCCTCCGCGAGCGTTCGATAGCGGAGTTCGCTTCGCTGGAGCGCCTCTTCGACTTCTTTGCGCCGCGTGATGTCGCGCTGCACGGCGAGAAAACCGACACAGTCCCCGTTGGCGCGGATGGGGTTGGCCGAGCACTCGACATGGACCTCCGCGCCGGATTTGGTGCGGTTGATGAACTGCCGGTGGACCACGTGACCGCTCGCCAGCTCGTTCCAGAACGATTCGTAGTCGGCTGGCGAAACATGGCCGCCCTTGAGCAGTCGGGGCGTCGTGATGCCGACGACCTCCTCAGGTGTGTAGCCGTAGACGCGCACGAACTCCGGATTGACGTAGGTGATGACGCCGGCCGCGTCGGTCATGAAGACGACTTCGCCGGACGCCTCAACGGCCAGCCGAAGGCGCGTGAGCTCGTCGACCGGCGAATTGTGACCGTCGCCGCAGGCAGAAACGAACATTGGATGACTCTGGCGTGCGCTTACTTCAACTGTCGTACCAGCCTGCCGCAGGAGAATCGGCCGCGTTCGGTCCGATTGCACGTCCGACAGGTGGGGAAAATCGCGCTGCGCGGCGGAAAATTCAGCGCATCAGCGAGCCGACGCCGGGAGCTCGATCGTCACGATTGTGCCTCCCGCCGGCGGACAGTCGACGCCGATGCGCCCCTGATGCGCCTCGACGAATCGTTTGGCCGTCGGCAGGCCCAGACCGGTGCCGCGCGCCTTCGTCGTGAAGAACGGCGTGAAGATCTTCTCCCGCGCGTCTGCAGCGATCCCGGGGCCGGCATCGGCGATGGTCACGCGGCACCAGCCGCCCGTCGAGGCGACCGACGCGCGAATCGTGCCGCGGCCATGCATCGCCTGTGATCCGTTGACGAAGAGATTCACGAACACGATCTTGAGCAGCTCGGCGTCGACGGCGACCGGCGGTGCCGATCCGTCGATTTCAACGCATACATCCTTCCAGAGCGGATCCGCTTTGAGCAGATCGGCCGTCGCCGTGAGGAGCGATGCGACGTCCACGCGCGTCGGCTTAGGCTGCGGCGGCCGCGCGAACAGCAGCAGATCCTTGATGAGATCGTTCAGCGTATCGATCCGGGAGACGATCTCCTTGGTTACCTCGAAGTCCCTGCTGTCGGCCGGCAGGCGCCGGCCGATCACCTGGATCGCGCCGCGGATGCCAGCGAGGGGGTTCTTGACTTCGTGCGCGATCACGGCAGCCATCTCGCCGATGCGCGCCATCGAGGCTTGCTCGCGCAACTGCACTTCGAGCGCCATCCGGGCGCTCAGGTCATGCAGGATGCCGGTGAACTTCGTTTCGCCGCCGATCACCATTTCGCCGACCGAGAGGTGAACGGGAAACGTCGTGCCGTCCTTGCGTCGCGCCGTGACCTGGCGGCCGATGCCGATGATGTGCGGATCGCGCGTAGCGGCGTACCGCGCGATGTACCCGTCGTGTTCCTCGTGATAGGGCGAGGGCATCAGCATCTTGACGTTCTGCCCCAGCACTTCCGCCTCGGCGTAGCCGAAGAGACGGACCGCGGCCGCATTGAACGACTCGACGCGCGCCTTTGCATCGATGACGATGATCGCGTCCACCGCCGATTCGACGATCGATCGGTAGCGCGTCTCGCTGGACCGCAGCCGTTGTTCGAGTTCCACGCGCGTGCTCAAGTCGTGAAGAATCCCCGTGAATTTCGGTTCCCCACCGATGGTCATCTGCCCGACCGACAGGTGCAGAGGAAACGTGCTGCCGTCGCGCCGGCGCCCCGTCACCTCGCGGCCGATGCCGATGATTTTCTTGTCGCCCGTCTGCAGATATCGCGCCAGATAGCCGTCGTGCTCCTCGTGGTACGGCGACGGCATCAGCATCGACACGTTCGTGCCGATGACGTCGGCTTCGGCGTACCCGAACAAGCGTTCGGCCGCGGGATTGAACGCCTCGATGCGCCCGCGGGAATCGATGACGACGATGCCGTCGACCGCCGACTCGATGATCGCGCGCCAGCGCCGTTCTCCGGTCGACGTGTCGGTCATCGCGCTATGAAGCGGCTGGTCGCTCGAGCTTGAATTTTTCGATGCGGTATCGGATTTGATCGCGGTTCAGGCCGAGCAGGCCGGCCGCGCGGGTCTGGTTCCATCCACTCCGTTCGAGTGCCTGGACGACGAGGGACCGTTCCAGCTGCTCGAGGTCGATGCCCTTCGCCGGCAGCTCGACCCCTTCGGTCAGGCTGGCGCGCTCGGTCGCGACGGGAAAATCCACAGCCGTCAACTGATCGCCGTCCGCCAGCAGCATCGCCCGCTCGACGGTGTTGCGCAGCTCCCGGATGTTCCCAGGCCAGCCGTACGTCTGCAGACGGCGCATCGCCTCGTCGGTCACGCCCCGCACGCGCTTGCGGAATTCGGTGTTGTAGCTGTCGACGAAGTAGTGGACGAGCGCCGGGATGTCCTCCGCACGCGCGCGCAGCGGCGGCAGCAGGATCGGCAGCACGCTGAGGCGATAGTACAAGTCCTCGCGGAAGCGGTTCTTCTTCACCTCTTCCTCGAGCGTGCGATTCGTCGCCGCGACGACCCGGACGTCGACGCGGATGTCGGCGACACCGCCGACTCGCTTGAACGTCTTCTCTTCGAGAAACCGCAGCAGCTTGGCCTGCAGCCCCGGCGCCATCTCGCCGATCTCATCGAGAAACACCGTCCCGCCGTCCGACGTCTCGAGCAGGCCGCGTTTCTGCTGGCGCGCGTCCGTGAATGCGCCGCGTTCGTGGCCGAACAGCTCGCTCTCGAGAATCGATTCGGGCAGAGCCGAGCACGTGATGTTCATGAACGGACGCATCGCTCGGTCGCTCTGATAGTGCAGCACCTTGGCCGCAAGGTCCTTGCCCGTACCGCTCTCCCCAGTCAGCAGGACGGTCGACGCCGGGCTCGCCGCCACTTTCTGCAGGAGCGCCTTGACGTCGGCGACGGCCTTACTGTGGCCCACGATGCGATCGAGGCTGTAGGGACGCGCCTGGCTGGCGCGCAGCGCCCGGACTTCGCGGCGGAGGCGCGTCGTCTCAAGCGCCTTTTCGACCAGGAGCACAATCTCGTCGAGATTGAACGGCTTGTTCGCGTAGTGATACGCGCCCTCCTTCATCGCCTCGACCGCGGTATCGACGGTCGAGTACGCCGTCAGGAGAATCACCAGCGTGTCCGGGTTCGATTCCTTGATCTTCTTCAGAACCGACAGCCCGTCGCCGTCCGGCAGCCGGTAGTCGAGAAGAACGAGGTCTACACCTTCCGCGTGACGCTCGAGCGCATTCGCGGCCGTATCCGCTTCGACGACG
>DASQHH010000979.1:0-8009 GCA_035632195.1 Vicinamibacterales bacterium | reverse complement strand
GACCAGCGGCGCGGCCGAGCCGAGCATCTGCTTGTACGGAACGAGGCCGACCGTGACGCCGGACACCAGAATGTAGAGGATCGTGCAGACCACGAGTGATCCCAGGATGCCGATCGGCATGTCCCGCTGCGGGTTCTTGGCTTCCTGCGCCGCGACGGACACGGCGTCGAATCCGATGTATGCGAAGAAGATCACCCCCGCGCCGCGCAGCACGCCGCTCCAGCCGTAGTCGCCGAAATTGCCGGTGTTCTCAGGGATGAACGGCCGCCAGTTGGCGGAATTGACATAGGCCACGCCACCGAGGATGACGATCAGCACCACCGCCACCTTGATCAGCACGATGGCCGTGTTGACGTTCGCCGACTCCTTCACGCCGATGATGATGAGCACCGTCACGGCCGCAGTGATGAGAACCGCCGGGAGGTTGATGATCGCGTCCGGACTGCATCCCGCCGTATTGATGAACGTGCACGTAGCCGCGGCAAACGCGGCGGGGATGCTGACGCCGACGAAATCATGGAGAAACGCGACGAGATGGCCCGACCAGCCGACGGCGACCGTAGCCGCGCCGAGCGCGTACTCGAGAATGAGGTCCCAGCCGATGACCCAGGCGATGAACTCGCCCAGCGTCGCGTAGCCGTAGGTGTAGGCCGATCCGGCAATCGGCACCGTGGACGCGAACTCCGAGTAGCAGAGCCCCGCGAGCGCGCTCGCGACGCCCGCGAGCACCATCGACAGAACGATTGCCGGGCCTGTGTACTGCGCCGCCGCCTGCCCGGTGAGAACGAAGATGCCGGTGCCGATGATGGCGCCGATGCCGAGGGTCACCAGGTTCAACGGTCCGAGCACACGCTTCAGGGAATGCTCGCCTGTGTCTGCCGCCTCGGCTTTCAACAGTTCGATCGATTTCGTCGAGAACATCGACATCAGTGCAGTCCTCAGTTGTGTGGATGCTGGCCGGCCGGATTATACACGCTCCCCTCAGGCGAGCGCCTGCAGGTACTGTCGGACGCGGCGCTCCGGCTCGGAGAGCAGATCGCTGATTACCGCGATGGATGCGGCGCCTGCCTGCACGACGCTCGGCGCGGTCTCGAGCGTAATCCCGCCGATCGCGACGAGCGGCTTCCCGGCTGCCCTCGCGCGGATCGCCGCCGCGCGCACCAGATCAAGCCCGACCGCCTGGTAACCCGTCGCCTTCGTCGCCGTTCCGAACACCGGGCCCACCGCGACGTAATCGATCGGCTCGGACACCGCCCATTCGATCTGCGCTGTCGTGTGCGTGGAGAGACCGACGATCGCGTCAGCTCCTGTGACCGCCCGGACGTCTCCCGGCGACAGGTCGTCCTGGCCGACGTGCACGCCGGTCGCGCCCGACAACCGCGCGATGTCGGGCCGATCGTTCACGATGACGACCGCCGCGTCGCGCCGCGCCAGATCGACGAGCGCCGCTGCCAGTTCCAGAAACGCTCCACCTGCCATCGTCTTCGCCCGCAGCTGGATGAACCGCGCGCCGCCGGCTAGGAATGCCCGCGCCACGTCGAGCGGCGCTCGGCCGCAGCCGGCCGCGGCCTCCACATCGACAATCGCGTTGAGGCGCTGAAGCGCAATCAGGCAGTTTCGGCCAGACGGCCGCTGTTCGGGCGCGAGAAGAACCGCTCCATGAAGGACGTGCTCAGCTTGCCGGCGACGAAGTCCGGGTCCGCGAGGATGCGCAAATGCAGCGGTATGGTCGTCTTGATCCCCTCGATGACCGTCGTCTCGAGCGCGCGCTTCATCCGCGCGATCGCCTCCTGTCGGTCCCGTCCGTGGACGATGATCTTGGCGATCATTGAGTCGTAGTACGGCGACACCGTGCACTCCGGATGCGCGAACGTCTCGACGCGGACGCCGGGTCCGAATGGCGCGCTGAAGACGTGGATGACGCCGGGTGACGGCACGAACGTTTCGGGATCCTCGGCGTTGACTCGGCACTCGATCGCATGGCCGGTGAACGTGACTTCGCTCTGTTTGAACGAGAGGCGTTCTCCGGCCGCGATGCGGATCTGTTCCTTCACGATGTCCAGGCCCGTCACCATCTCGGTGACCGGATGCTCCACCTGCAGACGCGTGTTCGCTTCCATGAAGTAGAAGCGGCCGTCGGGGTCCATCAGGAACTCGAACGTCCCGGCGTTCGTGTATTGCACAGCCTTCGCCGCGTCGATGACGATGCTGCCCATCTTTCGGCGCATCTTCTCGCTGAGCGCGGGCGACGGCGATTCTTCGATCAGCTTCTGATGCCGCCGCTGGATTGAGCACTCGCGCTCGCCGAGGTGGACGACCGAGCCGTGGTGGTCGCCCAGAATCTGGAATTCGATGTGGCGCGGGCGCTCGACGTACTTCTCGATGTAGACATCGCCCACACCGAACGCGGCCTCCGCCTCGCGCTGCGCGGTCTTGACCGCGTGCGACAGCTCCGCCGCCGCGCGCACGACGCGCATGCCCCGCCCGCCACCGCCGGCCGTGGCTTTGACGATGATCGGATAGCCGATGTCCTTGGCGAGCTTCAGCGCCTTGTCCTCGCTGTCGAGCGGCCCGTCGCTGCCCGGCAGGATCGGCACGCCCGCCTTCTTCATGACCCGCCGGGCGCGCGCCTTGTCTCCCATCAGCCGGATGACCTGCGGATCCGGACCGATGAACTTGATGTGGCAGGCTTCGCACACTTCGGCCAGATACGCGCTCTCCGACAGGAATCCGTAGCCGGGGTGGATGGCGTCGGCGCCCGTGATTTCGGCGGCGCTGATTACCGCGGGGACGTTCAGGTAGCTGTCGGCGCTGCGCGCCGGACCGATGCAGACGTCCTCGTCGGCGAAGCGGACGTGCAGAGAATTCTCATCGGCTTCGGAGTAAACCGCGACGGTTTTGATGCCCAGCTCGCGGCACGCGAAGATGATCCGGAGGGCCACTTCGCCGCGATTCGCGATCAGGATTTTCTTGAACAATGAGCCCTCAGCCCTTAGCTCTTCGGAGCGCTATCGCGTTCGTATCGCATAGAGCCGCTCGCCATACTGGACCGGCTGGCCGTTCTCCACGTAGATGTTCGCGATCTCGCCGTCGTACTCCGAGTCGATCTCGTTCATCAGCTTCATCGCTTCGATGATGCAGAGGACCTGCCCCTTCTTCACCGTCGATCCAATCTCGACGAACGACGCTGCGCCGGGCTCAGGCGACCGGTAGAAGGTTCCGACGATTGGTGATTTCACGACCGCGAGATCGACTTCGGCGTCCGCGGCTTCTTCCGTATCCGCCGATGACGCCGGAGCGGGCGCGGGCGGGTGTCCCACCGCGACGACGGCGTTCGGCGCCCCGGACGCGGGAGGCCCGGCGGGCACCGCCATGATCGGCGCGGCGCCGTTGTCCTTGCGGATCCGGACCCGCACCCCCTCGCTTTCGATTTCGAGCTCCGCGAGCTCGTGCTCCCGAACGAGCTCGAGCATCTCTCTGAGTTTCTGTATATCCATCCGCTCGTGGGATCAGCCCACTTCGATCAGTGCTGTCGGAGCGTCCGTAAGCACCTCGGCGCCGCGCTCGGTCACGAGCACATCGTCTTCGATCCTCACACCGCCCCAACCCGCCAGATACACGCCGGGCTCAATCGTAAACACCATCCCGGCGGCAAGCGCGTCCCTGTCCCCTTCGGCTTTCGACCAGGTGATCTCCCCCGGCCGAGGACGCGTAATCCGGGGTTCCTCGTGCACGTCGATGCCGAGACCGTGGCCCGTTCCATGACCGAACGCCTCGGCGAGACCATGAATGCCGAGGATGTCGCGCGCTACTGCATCGATGTCGAACCGGGAGCGACCCGGAGCGACGGCCGCGATGGCCCGGTCGTGGGCCTCGAGCACCGCCCCGTATACGTTGCGCGCCCGCGGACCCGCCCGGCCGACCGATACGGTTCGGGTCAGGTCGACGCAGTATGAGTCGTAGACGCCGCCGAAGTCCAGCACCACCAGGTCGCCTTCGCTGAATATTCGCTCGCCGGGGTGGGCGTGAGGAAGGGCGGCGTTGGGACCGCCGGCCACGATCGTCTCAAACGCCGTTCTCTCGAAGCCCGCCCGGCGGATCCGGAAGTCGATGGCCAGCGCGACCTCGCGTTCGCTGCGTCCCGCGCGAACTTCTCCGACGACCTCGCGCGCGACCACCGACAGGCGGCGGGCAGCCTCCCGAAGCGTTTCGATTTCGTAATCGTCCTTGACGCCCCGCGCGCGTTCGACGATGCCGTCGGTCGGGATCAGTTCGGGCCCCGACTGTGGGCCGTGTGGAAGCGCGCGCGCCAACCAGTCGTACCGGCTGACGGTCAAATGGGCTGCCTCGAAGCCGATTCGCCTTCCCGGCAGCGCTGCCAGAACGCCGGCCAGCGTCGCGTCGTACGACCCCTCGACCATCACGAGATCCAAATCGTCAGGGCAGGCGCCGGCTCCGAGCGACTCTCTCATCACCGTCATGTAGCGGAAGTCGGTGATGAAATGGACGCGGTCCGGGGTGATGACGACGATCGCGGCGCTGCCGGTGAAATTGGTCAGGTAAAGAACGTTGGGCAGCGCGGTGACCGCCAGGGCATCGAGCTCGCGCGCCGCGAGGACCGCGCGAATCGCCGAGTGGCGGCGGCTAAGTGTGCTGCTGGGCGCGGACGACATGGACGGCGTCGAGGAATCGCTCGAGCGCGGCGATTGTGTGCAGGGCGCGCTCGCGCACGGGATCGGATTTGGGCGGTTCAGGCGCAGGCGCCGGCCGGGCGACGGCGACGATTCTCTCGGGAGTCGCCTTCGCCGGAGCCGCCGCCGCAGGCGTCACTTTCGCCGGCGCGAGTTTCGCCGGTGTCGGCTTCGCAGATTTCGGAATCGTCAGATCGACTCCGACCTCTTTCGAGAGCTCGGCGACCCAGCGTTCGAGCTCGGGATCGTTGGGCGCGAGGCCGAGCGCCACGCGGTATTGCGCGAGCGCCGTCTCGATGTCGCCGCGGCGGCGGGAGATGTCGGCGCGCCCGCGGATCGCGGACAGGTTGTCGTGCGCACTCTTGAGAACGAGCCGCAGCTCGGCGTCCGCGTTGTCGAGATCGTTGAGCTCGATGAGGGCGCGGCCGAGCGTGACGCGTGCGGATACATATCCGGGATGCCGGTTAAGGCCGGCGCGGCAGACTTCGACCGCTTCCCTTAGCTCCCCCGCCCGCCGTAGCTCCTCGCCGAGCTGCGCAAACGCGATCGACGCCGGGTCCTTGCGGACGCGGCGGCGAAGATCCTCGATTCGCGACATGTCGGCCATCGTCTGATGGTAACCCGTTACCGTATAAAAGAAGACGCCGGATCCTTTCGGATCCGGCGTCAGAGGGCGTCGGAGATTGAGCGATGCCGCTTACGGAGTGACCGTTACCGTCTTGGTCGAGACCGCGCGCTGTCCGGTATCGTCCAGGATGCTGAGCGTCACGTTGTATGTGCCAGGCAGCGTGAAGACGTGGCACACCTGAGACGTGGACGCCGTATTGGAGTTGGCCGCCCCGCCGCACTGCGCGGCCGCGGCACCAGTGGCGTTCGGATCGCCGAAGTTCCACGAGAACTGGACGATGTTGTGGCCCGGCGCCGCCGTGGACGTGTCGGCGTTGAAGATGACGCCGTTGTTCGCCGCCGGCGAGCCGGGTGACACCACGAAGTCCGCTGTCGGACCGGCGGGCAGCGCCAGGGCGACCGACTGCGACGTCGAGGCCGAGCCGCCGGTGCTGTTGGTCACGGTCAGCGTCGCGACAAACGTCCCGCCACCACTATACGCATGGGTCGTCTGCTTGCCGGTCCCGCTGCCGCCGTCACCGAACGTCCACGCGTACGAAACGATGCTGGTGGTGGACGCGGCGACGCACGCGCCGGTCGAGTCGACTTCCGAGCAGCTCGCGCTGGCGTCGAACGACACCGGCTGCGAGACCAGCGGCGACGACGGCAGGAACGTAAATGCCGCCTTCGGCGTCTTGACCGGCGGGAGAATGATGCCCGGCGGGACCATGCGAACCGTGACGCTCTGCGGCTGCAGCGACGTGGGCGCGAAATTCGATGCCGTCGGCGTCGCGCGAATCACCACGCAGCTGCCGATATTCGGCTCGGAAATGGCCGTCCCCTGGCAGCTTCCGACGAAGCTGCCCGGAATCGCGGCCGGAGCCGTGAAGGTGACCGTCGCCACGCCGCTCGAATTCGTGATGAGGTTCTTCGACGACAGCGTGCCGATGTCGAAGGCAATCCCGTCGCCCAGGGTGTCCATGCGGAGCGCAACGTTCGGTACCGGCTGTCCATCGGGACCGATCGCTGTGATCCGGATCACGGACTGATCGCCGCCGTTCTCGGCAATCGAATCCGGCGTTGCAGTCAACGTAAGCGTCAGCGCCAGTTGAGACGGGCCTGAGAGACCCGGCGCGTCCGTCTGGTGAACGACGCATCCGGCGATGGCGATTCCCGCGGCCAGAGCCGCGGCAGTAGCGACAAAGGTCTTCATGGGCTTATTGGTCCGCAAAGTTGCCGAAGTCGATCTGAATCGACCCGGTGACGCTGACTTCGTTGCCCGCGGCATCGGTTCCGTAAAAGGTGACGTTGCAGATCGTGGTGATGATGTTGTTGCTGGTTTCCAATTGCACGAGCGGTGATTCTTCTTTCGACACGTGCCGGACGATCTCGAAGCTAAGTGTCGCCGGCGTCCCAGGAAAGACAGTGCCGGTCACGGCACCGTCGAACGCGTACGGCACATCGACACCGGGCGTGTTGCGGCCGTCGGCGCGGACGTACTCGATGTGCACCCGGTTGATCGTGATCGCGTTGACGTCGGTCGGCGCGACCGTCGGATTCTTGGTCTGCCCGGACAGCACCGCAGACGCCATGTCGTTGAAGATGGTCGGACAGGGCGACGCCGGCGTGCAGGGCGCGGGCGTCGTGACGAACGTAATCACGTCGGAAAGCAGCGTTCCGCTCTGCTGCCCTTTGAGCGGGCCGCCCGAAGGCGCCGCCGTCAGCGAGTTGACGACGAGCTGCATGGGCGATTTGCCCTGCCGAGCGACGTCACCGCACGAAGTGGCAGCCGCCACTGCGGCTACCAGCGTCAGAATTTGAAAGCTGCTCGTGCGCATACCCATCTATCTCCCTGACCCTTAAAGCTTGACGATTCGCGGCGTGACAAAAATCAACAGCTCCTGGTCGGTGGTGCTGTTGACGTCACGCTTGAACAGCCATTTGATCAGCGGAATCGTGCCAAGGTACGGCGTCCGGTCCTGCTGCGTCTGCTCATTGCTCACGAACACGCCGCCGATGACCGTCGTCTGCCCGTCGGCGACGAGGACCGTCGTCTGCGCCCGCTGCGTATTGATCGGCGGGATGCCGGTCACGGCGCGCGTAAAGTCGGGCTGGCTGTTCTCCAGATTGATCAGCATGATGACGGTGCCGGCCGCGGTGATCTGGGGCGTCACCTTCAGCTGCAGCGCGGCATCCTTGAAGGTCACCGACACGGTGTTGTTCGCCGTCGTCTGAATCGGAATCTGCGTGCCCTGCGTCATTTCTGCCGCGACGTTGTTCATCGTCGTGACACGCGGTGTCGACAGGATCCGAGCGTTGCCGGACGACTCGAGCGCCGTGAGCGTCGCGTCCAGATTGAACGCGCCGTTAATCGAGCCGAGCGCCAGGTGCACGCCGCTGGGACCGGGCACCGGCAGCGCCACAACGGTATTTGCCGGCGTGCCCTGAGCGCCAACCCCCGCGCCGTTCAGCTGTCCGTTGTTCGGGAACGCGAGTGATGTCTGGTTGCCAAGGGCGGGACTCACCTGCCCGTTGAAGCCCCACTGGATGCCGAGCTGACGGGCGAAGTTCTTGTTCGTCTGGACGATCCGCGCCTCGATCTCCACCTGCGGCTGCGCGCGATCGAGCGTCGTGATCAGATCGTTGGCGGTCGTCAGGCGATCGGGCAGGTCGGTGATGATCAGCGTGTTCGTGCGCGGATCCACCTGCACG
>DASQHH010000978.1:0-6038 GCA_035632195.1 Vicinamibacterales bacterium | reverse complement strand
AGTTGGCATTATGCTAGCCGCACACGACTTCAATGAGCCCGCTACGTCACCCCGCCCTGACCGCGTTGCTGATCGCGGTGGCTGTCGCCGCGCCGGCCCGGACGAACGCCCGAGCGCAGCGCGCGGCCGATGCGCCACGGCGTCTCGCCATCCGGGCGTCGCGCATGCTCGACGTGAAATCCGGCACGCTGATCGCGAACGCCGTCGTCCTGATCGACGGCGAGCGCATCGCCGCCGCAGGATCGGCGCTCGCGATTCCGTCTGGCAGTGAGGTCATCGATCTTGGCGCCGCGACGATCATGCCGGGCCTGGTCGACGCGCACACGCACCTGATGATGCGGCTGGCCGGTACGGAATCGTACGCGCAACACCTGCTCACCAGGTCGCAGGCCGATCGCGCGCTCGAGGGCGCCGCCGATGCCCGCGCGACGCTGCGCGCCGGATTCACGACCGTCCGCGACGTCGAGAGCGAGGGCTCGGGTTATGCCGACGTCGCGCTGCGGGACGCGATCAATCGCGGCCTTGTCGAGGGTCCGCGCATGCTCGTCGCGACGCGCGGCATCGCGGCGGTCGGCCAGTACATGCCGATCGGCGTCTCGCCGGATCTCGAGCACTTTCCGACCGGCGCCCAGATGGTGAGCGGCGTCGAAGAAGCTCGTCGAGCGGTGCGCGAGCAGATCGGCCATGGCGCCGATCTCATCAAGATGTACGCGGACTGGCAGGATCCGACGCTCACGCTCGACGAACTGCGCGTCATCGTCGAGGAGGCGCACAGGCAGAGGCGCAAGGTCGCCGCACACGCGACGACGCGCGAAGGCATCCGCAACGCCATCATGGCGGGCGCCGACTCAATCGAACACTGCGAGGATCCGGACCGCGCGACGCTCGAGCAGATGAAAGCGAAGGGCACGTTCCTCGTCTCGACCGCCGCCATCGTCGCGGCGTTCAAGGACCACGCGACCACCGACGCCCAACGCGCCGCCGTCGACGAGCGCCTGGCGCTGCTGAAGCGAACGCTCGCGCTGGCGCGGGATGTCGGCGTCCGGATCGCCGGCGGGATGGATGCGGACGAGGACGAGCTGCAGGGCGCGAACGCGCGGCAGTTGACGACGCTGGTGCAGCTCGGCGCCACGCCGATCCAGGCGATCCGCAGCGAGACGATCGACGCCGCGGATCTGCTCGGCTGGTCCGACCGCGTCGGCGCGCTCGAGCCCGGCAAACTGGCGGACGTGATTGCCGTCGACGGCGATCCCGTTGCTGACATCACGGCAGTCCAGCGTGTCCGACTGGTCGTGAAAGGCGGCGTGGTCGTGTGGCGGAAATAACGCGCGTCACTTCTTCCCGGGCAGGAGCCGCTTCAGCTCCTGATCCCAGTTCAGGACGACGTGCAGTTCCGCCGGCGGCGCTTTGTCGGCCGCCGCGTTCGGCGGATTGCGGATGACCAGGAACCGGCGGCCGTCCGCCGAGACATCGTAAAAGTGCGTGATGCCGCTGATGGCGGTTCCCAACGCTTCGGCGGCCTGCACCGGGTTCCCGAAAGCGAATGCCGGGCCGCTTCGAATCGGCACCGCCATGATGCGGATGTGCGCTGCGCCACCGGTAACGATCGAGACGTAAAAAAGCTCGCGCCCGTCGCGCGACCAGACAGGACGAAGTCCGCCGCCCGTCGTCACCTGCCAGGTTCCTCCGTCGACGTTGGGAAACGGCCGAACGTAGATCTCCGGCAGGCCTGACGTCTCCGAAGAGTAGGCGATCCAGCGTCCGTCCGGCGAAATCTCGGCGTTCGCGTCCTGGTTCGGGGACTGGATCAACGGCTTGACCGTGCGGTCGCCGTCCATCTGCATGACGCCGATGTCCGGCCCCGTTTTGTCCGACGTGATCCGCATGGCCAGCGTCCTGCCGTCGGGCGAGAACGACCACGGGTATTGCAGCAGCGGATTCTTCGTCAGGCGCTCGGCCGCTCCGCTGCCGTCGGCCCGCTGCCAGTACAGGTTGGGCGGCCCGTCGCGGTCGGAGGTGAACACGACGCGGTCGCCGTCCGGCGTCCAGAGCGGGTATTGATCGGTGGCAGGGTCGGTCGTGACCCGCTGCAAATGCTGCTGGCGGATGTCCCAGATCCAGATGTCGTTCTGCTGATCGCGGATGTCCAGTGCGACGCGATTGCCATCCGGAGACAGCCGCAGGTTCACATATGGGCGCAGCGGAAGCGGAAGCACGTCCTCGTGTCCCATTCGATCGATCCAGACGACCTGCTGGCCGGGACTCAGCATCGTGGCGCCTGTGATGTAGGCGAGCGATCCGTTGCCCGCCACCGTGAAGTCCGAGGACCCGATGGCCTTGGCGACGATCTTGTCGATCACGGGGACCGGGCTGCCGTCGATGGTGAGCGTCGCCGCGTCCATCCGGACCGCCCGAACCGATTCCCCCACCGCGTAGATCAGGTGACCGCTCGGTGCGTAGTGCGGCTGCGAGCCGCCGAGGACGAGCGTCTTCTGCGCACCGCTCTTGAGATCCCGAGCGATCAGGTTGTCTGCCGATCCTGATCGAATGGTGAACAGCACCGCATCGCCCGACGGCAGCAGTTCCGGCCACAGGTGGGCAGATTCACCGTGCCCCTCGTCGACGGTCGTGATCATCTTCGGCTCGCCTCCCGCGGAGGGGACCGTCTCCAGCCCTCGAGTGCCGCCGGTGGCCGAGAACACGATCACGTCGTTGCGGCCCCACGAAGCCCCGCGGTTGCCGGGCGCACAGCTGGCGCAGATGGTGACCGACGGTCCGCCCTGGACGGAGACCTTCTTGAGCGACGAAGCCTGGAAGTACCCGATCCACTCGCCGTCCGGCGAGAAGAACGGACCACGGCTGTTCTCGGTTCCGGCCAGTGCGCGCGGCTCGCCCTGTCCCAGATCGCGAACGTACAGCACCGGAGGATTGCCGCCGGGGTAGGCGATGCGCGATCCATCCGGCGAGAAGGCGACGTCCGGCGCGACCGGGTCCACGACGATCGGAGCGTTCGGCGTCGGGAGCACCTGCAGGTGCACCAGCGGCGGCGTGCGCGGCGGCGCCGGACGCGTGAGCGTCCACACAGCCCCGCCGACGAGGATCGCCGTCGCGAGCGACGTCGCGACAACGACCGGTACGATGGCCGTTCGCCGTGCCGGCGGCTGCGTGCCGGGCGAAGGTACCGTCGCGGCCGCGCCGCCCATGATCCATTTCAACTCGCGCTGCAGATCGCGCGCGTCTTGCCAGCGGTCGTCCGGTTCCTTCGCGAGGCACGTCTGGACGACGCGGTCGAGCGCCTCCGGCACCTCCCTGCCTGAGCGCGAGGCCTTCAGCCGAGCGTCGGTCGAGAGCGGCAGCGGATCATCCTTCAGGATCGCGCCGAGCAGCGAGGCGCGCGTCTTCCCCTCGAACGCCTTGCGCCCCGCGATCATCTCGTAGAGGACGCAGCCGAACGCGAAGATGTCCGACCGCGCATCGGCTTCGAGACCTTCGATCTGCTCGGGCGCCATGTACTGAAGCGTACCCAGAATCGTTCCCTGCGCCGTGAGGGTCGGCGGCGTCGTCGGCAGCATCGAGCCGCCGGCGGGCGCGAGCGCAGCGGTGGTCTTCGCGAGGCCGAAATCGAGCAGCCGGACTCCCGCCTTCGTCAGCATGACGTTGCCGGGTTTCAAGTCCCGGTGGACGACGCCCTGGCGATGCGCAGCGCTGAGCGCATCGGCAATCTGGATCCCGATCTTCAGCGCGGCGTCGAGCGGCAGCGGCCCTTTCTCCAGCCGGTCCGCGAGCGTCTCGCCTTCCAGGTACTGCATGACCAGGAAGGCGGTGCCGCCCTGTTCGCCAACGTCGAACAGCGTGCAGATGTGCGGATGGTCGAGCTGCGAGATCGTTTTGGCTTCGCGGTCGAAACGCTCGCGGAACTGTGAGTCGCCGGCGAGCGTCTCGGGCAGGATTTTGACGGCTACGAATCGGTCGAGACGCGTGTCACGAGCTTTGTAGACCTCGCCCATGCCGCCGGCGCCGAGCGGCGACAGAATCTCGTAAACGCCGAGCCGAGCGCCGGCCGCGAGCGACATGCTGGATTGGAGGCTGGAATTCTACCCCATCGTCTCAACATGAAAGGTGGCACACTGGGCCTTGGCGAATCGTCGAACTCGTGTTCACGGAGGAGTTCATGATTCATGAAATGAGCTCGATGGCGTGGCTGGCGAAGCGGCCGCCAGCCTTTCAGGCCTTTGCGGGCAAATACCACACAACGACTGCGCAGCTTGCAGATTTGGCGACTCGTGCCAGGCCGCGGCTGCTGGTCCTGTATCACATTCAAGCTTTCTCGCCTGACGAGGTCTTGAGGGAAATGGTGGACCGGTATAACGGACATGTCGTCGTTGGTCGCGATGTGGACGTCTACTGATGCGGATGGCAGTACTCGAGAACTGATCCTCACTTACACCTTCGAGTTCGACCGATCGTGGTGCGTCACCTGTCCGAGCGATCCGGCCGTGCCCCAGTGGCCGTTCTTGTAGATCCCGATCTCGACACTGCGCGTCTTCGAGATCAGCCACTCGCACCGTGACGGCCCGGCGGGCCCCTTGAGGACCCACAGCATTCCCGCCGTCCGGATTCGTCCAGGGACGAGCCATCCGGTTACGGCGACGCGGTCTGACTCGGCTTGACGCCGACGCGCTTCATCAGGTCGGCTTCGAACTCCGCGAATGTGAACCCGAAGCGTGCGATGGCGTCCTCGACGTTCTGGCCGGCGTCGAGATCCTGCAGGAGCATCCCGATGCCGGCGAGCCCGGCGCGATCGATGAGGGCGCGGGTCGCGAAGTTGCTCTCCTCGTAGGCGAGAGCCGCCTGATTGGCGTTCAGTCCGGTGAAGCTCGAACGCAGTGCGGCGAGCGGCACGTAGAGATGCACCGAGGCCAGCCGCCGCCCTGACTGCAGGCCGTCGCGTCCCTCGAAGTACATCGCCAGCCCTTCGTTCAGCCACACCGGCAGATTGCGCGGCGCCAGGCTCTTGAGAACCGCGTGCGTGAGCTCATGCGTCAGCACGCGGTCGAACACCTGAAGATTCTGCGACGCGCCCATGACCGGCATCCGCACCTGGCCGTCGAAACCGCCGCCCGACCACTCCGGCGCGCCGGTGATGTCGCGGAACTGACGCTCGGAATAGAGAATCACGTTGATCGGCGCCGACGGGTACGAGCCCAGCGCCTTCCCTATCCGAAAGAACGCGGCGCTCAGCACCGTTGTTGCGCGGGCGGCGAGCTTTTCCTGAACCGGGCCGTCGAACATGATCGCGAAACGGTCGTCCTTGAGCGACAGCGAACTCTGCGGAAGCGCCGCTTCGTCGCGCCACTGCTTGAGCCGGTCGCGGACCGCGAGATTGGCGGGCACGTCGGTCAGGAGGCGCTCGTAGGTCTTGATTGCGAGGTCGAGATCGCCTTCGTGATACGCGATTTCACCGAGGAGCCCTGCCGCCTGCGTCAGGCGCGGTTCCACCTTCAGCGTCTGCTCGAGAAACGACATCGCGTCGCGTTCCCTCCCCTGCAGGTGCGCCGCGACGCCGGCGCCGAAGAGCAACCGCGGATCCTTCGGCGACAGCGTCAGCGCCGAACGGAAGATCGCTGCGGCAGCGTCGGCGTCACCGTTCTGGATGGCCTGAAACCCGGCTTCGACCGGATTCGATACCGCCGGCTGGCCCAGGACGCGCCGCGCCGGCGCCCCGATGATGAAGAGGATGAGGAACGCGAGACGCGTCCGCGGCATGGCGCTGAGAGAGGCAAGCCGCATGCCCCGGAACCCACGCGCCAATTCAACGATTTTCGTCGTCTCGGTAACGGAATGGTGGCCTGCCGCTCAAAGTCGTCAGTCGAGCACGATCCTGGATCTCGGTGCGATCCTCGGCCCCGACCGGGAGCCGTCTTCCGTGAGCGACATGCTACTGCGGTCGCAGGCGCGCCTTCAGTTCCTCGACGAAGTTCAGCACGACGACCATATTCGTCGCTGCGTTTCCACGGGCTGGCAGTGAATCCTTGATG
>DASQHH010000977.1:0-4052 GCA_035632195.1 Vicinamibacterales bacterium | reverse complement strand
CGCCTTGAAGGCCCTGGCGCAGAACACGCTGCGCACGGGCCTGACGATGCTGGGGATCATCATCGGCGTCGGCGCGGTGATCTGCGTCGTGGCGATTGGCGAAGGGGCGTCCGCCAGCGTCGAGCGCGCGATCACGAACATCGGCGCCAACATGATCTGGGTCGAGGCCGGCGGCGTGAACCGGAACGGCGTCCGCACCGGATCACTGAGCACACGCACGCTGACGTTGTTCGACTACGAAGCCATTCGGACGCAGATCGCGCAGGTGAGCAACGTCACGCCGCAGGCCGATACTCGCGTGCAGGTCATCTTCGGCAATCAGAACTGGAGCACGCCCGTGCGGGGCGTCGGTCCCGAGTACCTCGCGCTCAAAAACTGGAACGTGGTCCGCGGCGGGATGTATACGGCGGACGACGTGGACCACGACCGCAACCTCTGCGTGCTCGGGCAGACGGTGGTCGATCAGCTCTTCGGCGAGCGCGATCCGATCGGCGAGACCATCCGAGTCAACAACGAACCATGCCCGGTCATCGGCGTCCTGGAGGTGAAGGGGCAGTCAGCGGTCGGCCAGGATCAGGACGATCAGTTCCTGATGCCCTACACGACCGTCATGAAGAAGATCAAAGGGCAGCTCTGGCTCGACGACGTGATGATGTCGGCGACGTCTGCGAGCGTGGTGGACCAGGCGGAGGCGGACATCACCGCGCTCCTGCGCCAGCGGCACCACATCCAGCCAGGTGCAGACGACGACTTCAATCTGCGCCACCCGACGGAGATCGCCGAAGCCGTCAAGCAGTCGACGCAGACGATGGAAGCGCTGCTCGCCGCGATCGCGTCGGTGTCCCTGCTCGTCGGCGGGATCGGCATCATGAACATCATGCTCGTGTCGGTTACGGAGCGGACTCGCGAAATCGGCCTTCGTCAGGCGGTGGGCGCGCGGGGGCGCGACGTCCTGCGTCAGTTTCTCGTCGAAGCGGTCATCCTCAGCCTGATCGGCGGGGCCATCGGCATCGCGATGGGAACGCTGGGCGCCAGGACGATTGCGAATTCGTTCGAATGGCCGGCCCGCGTCTCGACGAAGGCGGTGGTCATCGCGTTCCTTTTTTCCGCCGCCATCGGTGTGTTCTTCGGCTACTACCCGGCGCGGCGGGCCGCGCGCCTCGATCCGATCGAGGCATTGAGGGCTGAATGAGGGTCATCATGTATGCCGCGCTGGCGATGACGCTGGTGAATTCCGTCGAGCTGCCGCGCGTCGAAGGACGCATCGACCATCTTGCATTCGACGCCGCCACCCAGCGCCTGTATGTCGCCGCGCTTGGCAACAACACGGTCGAAGTCGTGGATACGAAAACCGGCGCGCACCTGAAGACCCTGCCCGGATTTCACGAGCCGCAGGGCATCGCCGTCGCCGCGGACGCGAACGCCGTTGCCGTCGCGAACGGTCAGGGCGATGGCGTGCAGCTGCTCGCAGCCGACGACTCTCACGCAGGGCCGATGATCACGCTCGGCGACGATTCCGACAACGTGCGCTACGACGCGGCGGCGAAACGCCTGTACGTCGGCTTCGGCGGCGGCGCCCTTGCCGCGATCGATCCCGCGTCAGCGAAGGTGCTCGGTCAGGTCAGGCTCGCCGGACATCCCGAATCGTTTCAGCTCGAACGATCCGGTTCGCGCGTGTTCGTCAACGTGCCGTCGGCCGGCGACATCGAGGTCGTCGATCGCGCTGCGATGAAGGTGATCGCGACGTGGCCGGTCACGGCGGCGAAGTCGAACTACCCGATGGCGCTCGACGAAGCGAACCACCGCCTGTTCATCGGCTGCCGCCGGCCCGCAAAGGTCCTCGTGTACGACACGAACACTGGCAAGGAAGTCAGTGCCGTCGACATCGTCGGCGACACGGACGACCTCTTTTACGATGCCGCGCGCAAGCGGATCTACGTCACCGGCGGCGACGGCTTCGTCGACGTCCTCGACGATCAGGGCAGCAACCGGTTTGTCCGCACCGCGCACCTGCCCACGGCGCCGGGCGCGAGAACGTCACTGTTCGTGCCCGAACAGAGCCGCCTGTACGTCGCCGTGCCGCACCGTGGCAGCCAGAAGGCGGAGATCCGAGTGTTCGACGCGGCGATGGCCACTGCACAGCAGAGACGCGACGTCCCCGCGAGCCTGGCGAACGAACTCACCTTTCTGACGCGCGACGGCTGCGTCAACACGCCGGACATGGTCAACAACCTCGACGAGGCCCTGAAGGCGCTCGGCTGGCCGCGCTTCGACTATCAGTACGTCGACATCGGCAAACTGTCTGCGAAGGACGTTCGCACCGGGTATCCCACGCCGACGCTGCTCTGGGAAGGCAGGGACATCTTCGGGATGCCGGTGCCGAAGCCGCCGTTCGACGTGCCGAGCTGACGCGTCTACAAGGGCGGAGTTCCGTCCCCCGAATCGATCGCGCAGAGACTGCGGCAGGCGCGGGCCCGACGCTGATCGTCAGAATCCGGTCGTCCTGAAACGGACCTCGGCGGCGTCCGGCCTCGTCTGCATGTTCGCTTCGCCGACGGCGCCCGTGCGTCGAGGATGAGGGGGACTGTTCCCGCCGACGGGGTCCTGTCTTGCGCTCCGCCAGCACACAGCGCGGCGCCGCCCGCCAGGACAAGGAACCACACACGATGCTGAAGCCTCGCGCTCCGATCGGTCACTAGGGTCTCGACGGCAGATCTGGCGGCCAGGACGTCGCGCGGGTAACTGCCTCGGCGAACTCCCGGAACAGCGGGTTGTACTCGCTCTGCACTTTCGGCCACACCGTGGTGAACGCCGGACTCCCGCACCACCTCTTGAACACGATCATCCAGCCCGCGATGCGCGGGTTCGCGCGGTTCGCCTCGAACTCGAGGTGGAACGTGTTGAACACGTCCTCCATCAGCTGGATAGCCTCGAGCATGAACGTATTCAGTTCCGGCGTCATCGCCACCGCCTTCGCGTCGCCGAACACCAGCTGCGGCTCCAGAGCCTTGATCTCTTTGTCGCCCAGCTGCCGCATCAAATCCGTATAGCGCTCCGTCAGGTTCGTCGCCGCCCCCGTCTCGACCTCCGGCGACGCGTACCAGTTCCGCGCGAGCTGCTGGAAGTTCGCCAGCAGCATCTCCGCTGGTGTCTGCGCCGGCTTCGCGATGAACTGCACGCCTTCGAACGCCGTCCGCCCGACGTGCAGCCCCAGCCGCCGGTAGCTCTCGAACTGCGACTCGCTGAAGAACTGATCGACCGTCGTCTCCTGCGGAAAATCGGGATGGGACGACCGGTACTCCAGCACGTCCGCCGGCTCGTCGCCCGTGACGCTGGACTTCAGGTACACGATCCATCCGCGCGCGCGGCCGCTCGTGATCGTCGCGTCGGGATTGCAGAACGGCGCCGCGTGCCCGGTCTCCATCTCGGGATACGTGATCGACCCGACGACGCAGTGGGCGCGGCTGACGCCGTTGACGTCAATGCGGATCGGATCCGGCACCAGGTCGATCTCGACCCCGAAGTCCGCCCGGCACTTCCGGATGGCGCCGCCCAGCCCCTCGAACGTCATGCCCGGATCCTGCTCTGCGTCTCCGACGACGATGTAGCGGCAGCGGCGGCGGACGAGCTCGTAGAGCCCGAGGTTGTCGAAGTGCCCGCCGTCCGACAGATTCACGAACGGCGTCAGCGCCGTCGTCTGTGCCGTCAGCTCGTCCATCAGGTACTTCAGCGAGAAGATCGGTCCCGGCATGCCGCTCGCCTTCGCATCGCGCGGGTTGCCGAGCCACCAGCCGAGGCGCGCGTCGAACACCGTCAGCAGGAACGCCATCGGCCCGGACGTGTGGAAGCCCGAATTCGGATTCGCCGCGGCGCCTGAAATCGCCATCGCCGTGCCGATGTGCGGTCCGCTCGGATGGCTGTAGCCCTCCGTGCTGTGGTACCCCGGCCTCCTTCCCGACTCAGTCTCTTCGTCGACCTCCTTCGCTTTCGACGGACTGAAGCCGCAGTAGAGCGGCGTGAAGACAAACGAGGAAGCCTTGCGCTCCTGCGTC
>DASQHH010000976.1:0-4276 GCA_035632195.1 Vicinamibacterales bacterium | reverse complement strand
TGCGCGGCGAGTTCCGCGCGCAGATTCTGATCAAGGGAGCCGGCCGCCGCCAGATGCGCGAAGCGCTCACGGCCGCGCTCGCCACCCGCCCCGACCTCAAGAAGCGCGTCGTCGTCGACGTCGATCCGCTGTCGGTGCTGTAACGCTACTGGGCGAAGCTGATCGGCACGGGCATGAAGCAGAGGATCAGGATCACGAGCGCGAATGCCGCCAGGACGAGACGCGCGCGGTCGAGCGGCGCGCCCTCGTCTTCGACCGGCGGATGGTCTCGGCCGCGCAGGCGCATCATGAGGAGCAGCAGGACCGTCCAGACGCTCCAGCTGTACGCGAGCAGCGACAGCGCCGCCGTCGCCATCACGGTCGCAATCGACACGTACGACGATTTGCGTCCGAGGACGCAGTAGGACACATGGCCGCCATCGAGCTGGCCGAACGGGAGCAGATTGAGCGCCGTGGCGAGCATGCCGAACCAGGCGCCGAACACCATCGGATGCGCGTTGATGTCGTAGCCGGCGGCGATCGATCCGAACACCATCCGCGACGCGAGCTTGAGCAGCAGCGAGTCGCCGTAGATGACCACCATCCCCTGCGCCGGATCCGGCATCTTCACGATCGTCGACATCGACAGCCCGATGAAGAGCGCCGGCACGGTGACGAGGAATCCGGCAATCGGCCCCGCGATGCCGATGTCGAAGAACTCCCGCTTCAACCGAATCCGCTCACGGATGCGGATGAAGGCGCCCATCGTCCCGAGTGAGATCGGCGCCGGGATGAAGAACGGCCGGGACGCGTCGATGTTGTAATAGCGGCACGCGAGGTAGTGGCCCAGCTCGTGGCAGGTCAGAATGGTGAGGGCGGTGCCGCTGTACCAGAGGCCGCCCGCCAGCGCGGACCATGGCATCCGGGGCAGCTGGTTGGTGACGCCCATGACGAAGCCGGCATAGAAGCCCGCGCCCACATACGTCGTCGTGACGATCGTCAGGACAAACAGCAGGCCGTGCAGCCAGATGCGGTCCTGGAATTTGGGGCGCGGCTGCCACGCGGGCTGGGCCGGCAGCCAGTCGGCAGCGTCGACGGGGGGTTCCAACGAATCGATTATCCGATGTTCTGGAGGTCTTTACCGGGTTTGAAGCGGATGGTGCGTCCCGGCGGGATGCGAACTTCCTTTCCCGTCCGGGGATTGCGCCCGATGCCGCGCTTGCGCGGCTTCACCTGAAACACGCCGAAGCCGCGAAGCTCGATCCGTTCGCCCCGCTGCATGGAGACCCGCATCGCATCGAACACAGCGTCAACCGCCACCTCGGCCTTGACCTTGGTGATGTCGGCCATTTTCGACACTTCGTTGACGATGTCGACCTTGATCATGTCGCTTACGGTCTCCTGAAGGCTGATAAATACTATAAATTCTGGGACTTACGCTGTCAAGGCTGAGGCTAAGTGTAATAACGTAAACGTGCTCGAATGCCGTCCAAACCTCGTTCAGTCGTCCTTGTGGGCCGCCCCAACGTGGGCAAATCGACGCTCTTCAACCGTATTACGGGATCGCGCCGGGCCATCGTCGCTCCGGTCGCCGGCACGACGCGCGACGCGTTGGCTCGTCCCGTCGAGTGGCAGGGGCGTGGCTTTCAGCTGATGGATACCGGCGGCCTGTTCGGCGCCAGCGAGGACCCGCTCCACGAATTGGTCGTTGAACAGGGAAAGCGGGCGCTCGCCGGCGCCGACCTTCTCGTGATGGTAGTCGACGGCCGCGAGGGTCTCGTGTCCGCCGACGAGCGCATCGCGCGCGAGCTGCATGAGACCGGCACTCCGGTCCTCGTCGCCGTCAATAAGACGGACGACAAACGCGCGCGCGCCTCGGTCGCCGAGTTCTACGCGCTCGGCTTCGAGCCCGTGATCGAGATTTCCGCTGAACATGGCGATGGAGTGGCTGACCTTCTCGACGCGGTCGTCGATCGGTTGCGCGCAGGGGGCGAGCTTGCTCGTCCCGATGAGCGGCGTTCCGATCTCGAAGATCGCGCAAGTGACGCCGACCGCGAGACGCGGATCGCCATCGTCGGGCGACCCAACGTCGGGAAGTCGTCGCTGGTCAACCGTCTGCTGCGCGCCGAGCGCGTGCTCGTCAGCGACGTTCCCGGGACGACGCGCGACGCCATCGACGTCCCGCTGATGTGGCACCAGCACCGCTTCCGCATCGTGGACACCGCCGGCATGCGGCGGCCCGGCCGCGTCGGCAAGGTCGGCGCGCGCCACAACAAGGGCGGACTGGGGAAGGTGGAGGCCGTCAGCGTCGGCCTGGCGAAAGAAGCCATCGCCGAAGCGGACGTCGTCGCGCTGGTCATTGACGCGAAGGAGGGTTCCACGGATCAGGACGCCGCCATCGGCGGGGAAGCCGACCGCGCCGGCCGCGGCATCGTCATCGTCGCCAACAAGTGGGACCTCGTGAAGCAGTCGGACTCGAATTTCTCGAAAACGTTCGACGAAGCGCTGCGCCGCAAGATGCGCTTCCTGGACTACGCGCCGATCCTGCACGTCTCCGCGCTCACCGGCGAGCGCGCGCCGAAGATTATCGAGACGCTCGACACGATCGCGGCGGCGCGGCGGGTGCGCATTCCGACGCCGCGCCTCAACGCGTTCGTCGAGCGCATTACGGCCGCAAACCCGCCCGTCAGCCCCGACCGGCGCAACGTGCGCATTCTCTACACCGCGCAGATCGGCGCCGCGCCGCCGTCGTTCGTGTTCTTCACCAACGTCGCGACGACGTTCCACTTCTCGTACGAGCGGTTCCTCGTGAACCGCATCCGCGAGGAGTTCGGTTTCGTCGGCTCGCCGATCCGCGTGCAGGTCCGCCGCCGCGGCAAGGACCGCGGTGCGAGACGCAAGCGCGCGCCGCGCTGACGCCTTGCCCGCATTCGCTTCGAAACCCGGTTCCGCGGCCGGTCAAACGCCGCACAGCGGTCGGTCCGTACCTCATTCGACGGGGCTGCCATCGGTCAGACGACAAGATCCGTCCGTATCTTGTTGCACGACAAGCACCTCGCGGACGTCATCGTCGACTTCCGCGGCCTCGATTAGGCCGTTTTTAGGCATTCTTTGCTACGCTCAAAAGTGGCCTAAGTCCTGCGCCACCCGCAGGACGCGGGGGAACCGAACGTTCCAGGGGCGAATCGTCGCGTAGACGTAGGACACTTCCGAGTCCGAGCCCGTCAGCTAACCCCGTCGGCGTTGCGAGCCACCACAGAGCTCGCAGAGTCCGCGGAGTTTTCTTTAGTACAAGAAAGTCTCCGCGTGCTCCGCGCTTTCTGCGGTTGCTTTTCACGGAAGGCTTCGTGGCTGCATCCGACCGCCGCGTACGCGTCGTCGTCGCGACGACGGTTCTCCTCTCCTTCATCTCCTTCTGGCGCGCGGCCGCGATCGTCCTGAACGATCTCGGGTCGACCGCGTTCTACATCGGCGGCATCGTCGAGCAGGCGCTCGGCAGGTCCGCGCCGTGGTTCATCCTCGGCGTGATGCTCTTCTCGTACGCGGTCCGCGCCGTGTACATCGAGAGCTCGGCGATGTTCGTCCGCGGCGGCGTCTACCGCGTCGTCAAGGAGGCGATGGGCGGGACGCTCGCGAAGCTGTCCGTCTCCGCGCTGCTGTTCGACTACGTCCTGACCGGACCGATCAGCGGCGTCTCCGCGGGGCAGTACATCGCCGGCCTCGTCAACGACGTGCTGCATCGCTTCGGCGTCAGCGGATCGCTGCCGGTCAACGGCACCGCGGCGCTGATTGCGGTCCTCATCACGGTCTACTTCTGGTGGCGCAACACGCAGGGCCTCCACGAGTCGAGCGACGACGCGCTGAAGATCATGTACGTCGTCACGGTGATGGTGGTCGTGATGATCGCGTGGTGCGGCTATACGCTGATCGTCCGGCCCGGGCCGCTGCCCCCGCCGCCGGTTCTGCCGCACGTCCAGTTCTCGGACGATGCGCTCGGATGGTTGAAGGGGACGGTGTGGCCGACGTTCACGGCCGTGGCGATCCTGATGGGATTCGGACATTCGATCCTCGCGATGAGCGGCGAAGAGTCGCTCGCGCAGGTCTACCGCGAGATCGAGCACCCGAAGGTCGTCAACCTGAAGCGGACGGGGCTGGTGATCTTCGTTTACAGCCTGCTGTTCACCTCGCTCGTCAGTTTTTTCGCGACGGCGATCATCCCCGACGCGGTGCGGAAGAACTACTACGACAACCTGATTTCCGGCCTCGCGATGCACGTTGCCGGTCCGCAGTGGGCGCG
>DASQHH010000975.1:0-9981 GCA_035632195.1 Vicinamibacterales bacterium | reverse complement strand
CGTCGTCGACGACGAGAATCGTTGGCGGCTGCACAAACGATATCTTAGGGCAGGATGGCCGAGCCGCGTGAAGCCTAAACTGATCGCGCGTCCCCGCCAGCTTCGGCGACGAGGTCGACCATGTCCGCTATCTCGAACGGCTTGCTGACGACACGATACGCGCCCAGCTTGATGGCGCCGGCCACTGTTTCGGGGGTGCCGTATGCTGTCATGAGAATCACCGGCGTGTCCGGCATCAGCCTGCGGACGGACTCAAGCAGCGATAAATCATTCGAATCGGGGAGCCGGAAGTCCAGCAGGATGACGTCGAAGCGCTCGGACGCCTCCTCAATCGCGCGCCTGGCGCTTCTGGCATCAGAACCCTCGATCACGGTGCACCCGCTGTCAGTGAGGGCTTCCCCGAGCGACCAGCGGATCAGCGGCTCGTCGTCGACTACGAGGACGCGCAGCGCTGGGGATTTTTTCACCATCTGCGGAATTTTGCCCATGCCGTAACTCTGAGTCTCCATGGCCGCCGTCCGTTTCCGTTCGCGACGTTCTCCGTTGCCTGCCGTCATCGGCATGATCATCAAGAGTCGCGCCAAGTCTCCGGCTCGCGGCACGCGTCGTGCTCATCTGTGTGCCATGCGAGAACGAATTGAGTCGCCGAACGATTACCGATGGATTGCGAACGCCGCTGCCCTGCTGCTCTCTGGCGGCCTTGCGGGCTACATCATCGCGGTCGAAGGCGGCCTGCCGCGGCCAGTGCCGAGCGCGCCGGCTTCCACTGCGACTGCGGTGCCGGGCGCGGTCGTCGACGAGTCCCAGCTCCGCGCCTACCGCGACATCCTGGCGCGCGATCCGAGGAATCGGCAGGCTGCGGTCGGAGCAGGCAATCTGCTCTACGATGCGCAACGGTATCAGGAAGCCATCGGCTTCTACCAGCAGGCGCTGGCCATCGAACCGTCCGACATCGGCGTCAGCACCGACCTCGGCACCGCATTGTGGTATGCGGGTCGGGCCGACGAGGCGCTTGCCCAGTACGAGCGCTCGCTGACGTTGAGTCCTACGCACGCCCAGACGCTGTTCAACGTCGGCATCGTACGCGCCGACGGCAAGCACGACTACGCGGGTGCGATCGCGGCGTGGGAGACGTTGCTGAAGACCAACCCTGACTATCCGGCCGTCACGCGCGTTCAGTCGCTGATGGCGGACGCGCGCGCCAAGACGTCGTCTACGCGGTAAGCGCGGGCGCGAGATCCCCTGCGGCGCGCCGCGCCTGACAGCGCGCGTCGGCCACGCAGTCGGCGATGCCCGTGCCGCGGATCCCCCCCGCGGAGAGAAACAGTCCGGAATGCGAAGCCAGGCGGGCTTCGATCCGGTCGATCAGCGCCGTGTGGCCGACCTCGAGCTGCGGCGTTGCGCCGGGCCAGCGGTAGACGCGCGTCAATTCGGGCTCCCCGTGAATATCCAGCATCGATGCGAGATCGCGATGCGAGGCTGCGATCAGTGACGTGTCGGAGAGATCAATGGCGTTCGGGTCGGTGACGCCGCCAAGATATGCGCGCAGCAGCACGCGATCGTCCGGTGCACGGTCCGCCCATTTCGACGAAACCCAGCTCACGGCACGGATCGACAATCCCTCGCGCCGCGGAACGACGAAGCCGGTGCCGTTCAGCCGCCTGCCGACCGAAGACCGCGGGTAGCCGAGCGCAATGGTGACGACCGACGCCGCCGTGATCGACCCACAGAGTGCGGCGAGCTCGGCATCGACGCTGCGCGTCAAGCGGGCGCTCACCGATGGCGGCGTCGCGAGGATCACGGCCGGCACGATGATCCGTTCGCCGTCGCTCAAACGCAGCAGATAACCGCGCTCGACCTCGCTCAACGCCTCGACGCCAATTCCTGTTCGAAGGGCGCGTGACGGCAGCGATTTGACGATCGTTTCAGAGAGTTCAGCCATGCCCGAAGGCAGAGCGACGAACGGCGACGGTGCGGCCGTGGCGGTCGGCGCACGGCCGGCGGTGGCGCGGCGAAAGCCCAGAATGACGCTGCGATGCGCCGCCTCGAGATCGAGCAGCTTCGGAAACGCAGCGCGCATCGACAGGCGCGACGCATCGCCGCCGTGAATGCCGGCCAGGAGCGGTTCGGCCAGGTACTCGACCGCCTCGCGCCCGAACCGGCGGCCGATGAACGCGCCGATCGACTCGTCCGCTGCGGGGCGGCCCGGCAGGAACATTTCAGCGGCCATGCGGAGTTTTCCATGCCAGGTAAACACGTCGCTTCCGACAAACGGCGCCCATCGCGTGGGGATGCCGAACACCGATGCCTCCGGCAGCGGGCGCAGCCGCCGATCACGGACGATGAACGTCTGACGGTGCAGCTGCGGTCGCAGTCGGGCTCCGAGGCCGAGCTCCCGGCAGAGCGCGGTGGCCGCGGGTTTCTGCGTCAGGATCGCGTCGGGTCCGGCGTCGATCGTGTAGCCGTCGACGCGATCGGTCCGGATGACGCCGCCGCATCGGGGCGCACGTTCGAGGAGGACGAACGGCACGCCCCGTTGTGTGAGCTCGTGCGCAGCGGCGAGCCCGCTTATGCCGCCGCCGATGATGGCAACCTGAGGGGACGCCACGGGTGCGCCTACGAGGCGGCGCCGGTCTCGGGAAGGGCAAAGAGCCGGACCAGGGCGTCGACCGCGGTTTGCGGCACGTCGTCGGTCAGATTCGATTCCGGAACGCCCGCGATGGCGTGGATGATTTCGGCGGTGATGGCATCGACGGAACGACGCTGATCGTCCGACAAGCCCCGGAGCTTCTTTTCGAGTCGATCGAGCTCCGCCCTGCGGACGGTCTCGAAGTGATTGTGAAGCACGCGCTTGACGGTAGGTCCGCTCATGATGCCGCCCTTTCGCAAGGGCTGTGCCGCGGCGCGGCTTGCCCTTAGGGCGGTCAACTGCCGGATTCCCGGCAGCGGGTCAGGTCGAACGCCGCCGAAGCAGCCGGAACTCGGCGCCGTTTTCCGCCTCGCGAGCGAGCGCGCAGATATCCGCGCATCCCGACGTGAAGTGGTAGCCGAACTCCTGGTCGGTCACGTCCTCCCAGTCGTCGTCCATGCCCATGATCGCATTGGCCGCGGCGGCGCGCTGGTCTCGACTCGAGGCCGGAAAGCGCCGGGACAACAGGACTTCGAGCTTCTGCCGATCGAGCATGATCAGCCTCGCATCTCCTCCGGGACCAGACCATCGAGTTTCTGCGCGTCGAGCACGCCCGCGAGCGCCGACTGCGCGCGCGCCCACACCGAGACTGCGCCGCAGGATTCGCTGCGGTCGCACCCGGTTCCCCCGGGGACGCAGACGTTCACGCAGAGCGGGCCGTCGAGGGCATTGACGATCTCGAGCAGCGAAATAGCGCCGGCCGGACGCGCCAGCACGAATCCGCCTTCATACCCGCGGCGCGAGGCCACGAGGTGGGCATTCGCCAGACGCTGCAGCACCTTTCCGGCGAAGGCCTGCGACGCGCCGCTCTCGCGGGCGAGTTCAGCGACCGTGAGCCTGTCGCCGGCGTGTGTGGCCAGCGCGATCATCATTCGGACGCCGTAATCAGCGGTGCGGGTGATCTGCATGGAAGCGTGCCTCTGCGCCCGGACTGCGCAAGCGCGATGCCGGGTGTTTTTCCTCAGCACTGCGGGACATTCCGCACGCTACCGCCGGATCTCCGGCACGCCGGCGCTGGAATAGGGTGCGTTCCCGCCTGTTTCGGAGATAGCACGCCTGTTGCAGTCTTCGGCTGCACGGAGGGGGCTGAATGCCGGAAAGGTGGATCACTGTCGACGGCAACGACGCGTGCGCCGACATTGCCTATCGACTGAGCGATGTCATCGCGATCTACCCGATCACGCCGTCTTCGGGCATGGCGGAAGCGGCCGACGCATGGTCCGCGGCGAAGCGGCCGAATCTGTGGGGCGCGGTTCCGTCGGTCGTCGAGATGCAGAGCGAAGGCGGCGCCGCCGGCGCGGTGCACGGCGCGCTGCAGGGCGGCGGTCTCGCGACGACGTTCACGGCGAGCCAGGGCCTGCTCCTGATGATCCCCAACATGTTCAAAATCGCCGGCGAGCTGACGCCGGCGGTGCTGCACGTGACGGCGCGCGCCGTCGCGACCCACGCGCTGTCGATCTTCGGCGATCACAGCGACGTGATGGCCGTGCGGTCGACCGGCTTCGCGCTGCTGTCGTCTTCGTCCGTCCAGGAAGCGCAGGATCTGGCGGTCATCGCGCATGCGGCAACGCTGGAGTCGCGAGTCCCGTTCCTGCACTTCTTCGACGGCTTCCGCACGTCGCACGAGCTGCAGAAGATCGCCGCGGTCGACGACGCGGTGCTGCGCTCGATAGTCGCCGAGCCGCTCGTGGCGGCGCATCGCGCCCGCGCGCTGACGCCCGATCGACCGCACGTGCGTGGCACGGCACAGAACCCGGACGTCTTCTTTCAGAATCGCGAGGCGGTCAATCGCTATTACGCGGCCGCACCGGCGATCGTCCAGGGGGCGATGGATCGGTTCGCGCGGGTGACCGGCCGCGCGCATCGCCTGTTCGAGTATCACGGCGCGCCGGACGCCGAGCGCGTCATCGTCATCATGGGGTCGGGCGCCGAGACCGTGCGAGCCACGGTCGACGCCCTTGGAGCCGCGGCGAGAGTCGGCGTGTTGACCGTGAAACTGTTCCGCCCGTTCAGCGCCGCCGACTTCGCCGCAGCTCTGCCATCCACCGCCCGCGCGATTGCGGTCCTCGATCGCACGAAGGAGCCGGGCGCGCTCGGGGAGCCGCTCTACCAGGACGTCGTGACCGCGCTCGCTCAGTCCGGGCGCCATGCGCGCGTTATCGGCGGGCGGTACGGCCTCGGGTCGAAGGAGTTCTCTCCGGCGATGGCCAAGGCCGTGTTCGACCTGCTCGATACAGCCGATCCGAAGCATCCGTTCACCGTCGGCATCGTGGACGATGTGACGGGACTCTCGCTGAAGGTCGACGAGCGGTTTCGCCTGGAGCCGGCGGGATCGATCGGCGCCGTCTTCTACGGCCTTGGCGCAGACGGCACGGTGGGGGCCAACAAGAATTCCATCAAGATCATCGGCGAGAGCACCCGCAACTGGGCGCAGGGCTACTTCGTCTACGACTCGAAGAAGTCGGGCGCGGTCACGATCTCGCACCTGCGCTTCGGTCCGACGCCGATCGCCGCGCCCTATCTCATCTCGGACGCGGCATTCGTCGGCTGCCATCAGTTCGGCTTCCTCGATCGGTACGATGTGCTCGAGCATGCGGCGCCGGGAGGTGTGTTCCTGCTGAATGCGGCCAGCGGCCCTGACACGATCTGGGACGAGCTGCCGTTCGAGGTGCAACGGCAGATCGTCGACAAGCGGCTGCGATTCTTCGTAATCGACGCTTACGGCGTCGCGCGCGATGCTGGACTCGGCACGCGCATCAACATGATCATGCAGACCTGCTTCTTCGCGATCTCCGGCGTGCTGCCGCGCGACGAAGCGACCGCGCACATCAAGCGCGCCATCGAAAAGACTTACCGCAAGCGCGGTGAAGCCGTCGTCCGGAAGAATTTCGAGGCGGTCGATGCAACCCTCGCCCATCTCTTCGAGGTGGCCGTGCCGGGTTCCCCGACCGCCTCGCGCCATCTTCCGCAGGTGGTGCCCGACTCCGCGGACGACTTCGTCAAGCGCGTGACGGCGGTCATGCTCGCCAATCAGGGCGATCGTCTCCCCGTCAGCGCCTTCCCGGTCGACGGCACCTGGCCGGTGGGCACGGCAAAATGGGAGAAGCGCAACATCGCGTCGGAGATTCCCGCGTGGGACGCCGGGCTGTGCATCCAGTGCAACAAGTGCGCGCTCGTCTGCCCGCACGCCGCGATCCGCGTAAAGGTGTACGACGCCGATCGCCTGTCGAACGCGCCGGCGACGTTCAAGCACGTGCCGTTCAAGAGCACCGACCTGCGCGGCGAGTACACCGTCCAGGTCGCGCCCGAGGACTGCACCGGCTGCTCGCTCTGCGTGATGATGTGTCCGGCGAAGGACAAGACGAATCCTGATCACCGGGCAATCGACATGGTGCCGCAGGCGCCGCTGCGGGAGCCCGAGCGCGCGAACTACGCGTTCTTCCTCGACCTCCCCGAGGCCGATCGCGCGCGCGTCAAGCTCGACGTCAAGAACACGCAGTTCCTCGAGCCGCTGTTCGAGTACTCGGGTGCGTGCGCCGGGTGCGGCGAGACGCCGTACATCAAGCTGCTGACGCAGCTCTTCGGCGACCGTGCCGTCATCGCCAACGCCACCGGCTGCTCGTCGATCTACGGCGGGAATCTGCCCACGACGCCGTTCACGACGAACCGCGACGGCCGCGGCCCGGCGTGGGCGAACTCGCTGTTCGAGGACAACGCCGAATTCGGCCTGGGGCTGCGCCTGTCGGTCGATCAGCACGCGGCACGCGCGACGGCGCTCTTGAAACAGCTGGCGCCGACGCTGCCGCCGGCGCTCGTGGACGGTCTGCTGGCCGCGGACCAGAGCACGGAAGCGGGCATGGCCGCCCAACGAGCACGCGTCGCGGATCTGAAAACGCGCGTCCAGTCCGCCGGCGACCTCTTCGACTACCTCGTGAAGAAGACGATCTGGATCGTCGGCGGCGACGGCTGGGCGTACGACATCGGCTACGGCGGACTCGATCACGTCCTCGCGAGCGGCGCGAACGTCAACGTGCTCGTCCTGGACACTGAGGTCTATTCGAACACCGGCGGTCAGCAGTCCAAAGCGACGCCGATCGGCGCAGCCGCAAAGTTCGCGTCGGCAGGCAAGCGCATCGGCAAGAAGGACCTCGGCCTGATGACGATGGCGTACGGTCACGTCTACGTCGCCCAGGTCGCGTTCGGCGCGAAGGACGCGCAGACCGTGAAGGCGTTCCTCGAAGCCGAATCGTACGACGGCCCGTCGCTCATCATCGCTTACGGCCACTGCATTGCCCACGGCTACGACCTCGCGCACGGCCTCGAGCACCAGAAGCTGGCGGCCGACAGCGGTTATTGGCCGCTCTATCGGTTCGACCCGCGGCGCCCCGCGCTCGGCGAACCGGCCCTGGTGCTCGACTCGCCCGCGCCGAAGACGGACGTCGCCGACCTGATGGCGCTCGAGTCGAGGTTCCAGCCAGAACTGGTCGACGGGGCCCGGCAACAAATCGCTCGACGACTCTCGCTCTATCGCGAGCTCGCGCGATGCTCGAGCTGAGGCGGCTATGAACCTGACCACGCGCTATCTAGGCCTGACCCTGCCGCATCCGTTCGTCGTCGGCGCCTCCCCGCTGACCGAAGACCTGGCGATGGTGTCGCGCCTGGAAGACGCCGGCGCCGCGGCGATCGTGATGCACTCGCTGTTCGAGGAAGAGGTGCGGAATCATGCCGGCGCCGCCGGCGAGTATCTGGAGCAGCTGCTGCGAATCAAGCGGCGGGTGGGAATCCCCGTGATCGCGTCGCTGAACGGCACCGACGCAGAAGGCTGGCTGCACTACGCCAGGCTGATCCAGCAGGCGGGGGCGGACGCGATCGAGTTGAACTTCTACCACGTTGCAACCGACGTCTTCGAGGATGCCGCGCATGTCGAGCGTCGGCTGCTCGACATCGTCGCCGTGCTCGAGGAGTCCATCGCCGTGCCGCTGGCGGTGAAGCTCTCGCCGTTCTACTCCGCGCTGCCGCACCTGGCATCGCAAATCGATCGCCTCGGCGCGGACGGACTCGTGCTCTTCAATCGCTTCTATCAGCCGGACATCAATCCGAAGTCGCTGGAGACCGAGATGCGCATCCAGCTGTCGGATTCCTCCGAGCTGCCGCTCCGCCTGCGATGGATCGCCATCCTGTGGAGCCGGCTGCGCCTGTCGCTGGCGGCCAGCGGAGGCGTGCATGACGCGATCGACGCCGTGAAGGCCGTCATGGCCGGCGCTCATGTCGTGCAGATGGTCTCGGCGCTGCTGCGCAACGGTCCGGCGTGGATGACGGCTGTCCGCCTCGAATTCGAGCGATGGGGCGACGCAAACGGCTACGACACGATCGAATCGCTTCGCGGGCGCATGGGCCTGAGCGGCTACCACGAGCCCGACATCGAACGCGGGCACTACCAACGAATCCTGCAGTCATGGCACGTGCCGGGTCTTCCGGTGGCGGGACACTGACGCGGAGGTGCATCATGATCGTCCTCAAGGAAATCCTCGTCGCAACCGACTTCGGCGACGCCGCGAACACGGCGCTCGACTACGCCCGCGCGCTGGCGCGCCAGTTCGGCGGCCGGCTCCACGTCCTGCACGTCGTCGGCAACGTGATGACGACGGCCGTCGGCGTCGAAGGGTTCGCCGCCATGTACCCTGAAATGCAGCGCGACATCGAAGACGCCGCCCGGCGCCAGATGGACGCGATCATCACCGACGACGATCGGGCGACGCTGCAGGTCACGACGGCGATTCGCGAGTCCGCCTCGCCGGCAGCCGCGGTCGTCGAGTACGCGCGGCACCGCGGAATCGATCTGATCGTCATGGGGACCCACGGACGCGGGCCGATGGCGCACCTCGTCATGGGGAGCGTCGCGGAACGCGTCGTGCGGACGGCGCCCTGCCCGGTGCTGACGGTGCGCAGTCCGGAGCACGAGTTCCTGCAGCCCGACGCGCTCGTCGCCGTCGGGAAGGTCTGACATGCAGATCCTGGCGCCGACGCTGCCGGGCACCGACGATCCGTCTCTCCGCGCCGTGCTGCGCGACGGATCGGTCGTGATGCTGCGGGTCGCAACGTCGGCTGACCAGCCGGCGATGCGGCGGTTCTTCCACGACCTGTCCGTGGAATCGCGGCGTCTCCGCTTCTTCGGCGTCGCCGAGCCTCCAGAAGCGCTCATCGCGCGCTGGTGCGACGCGAGCGATCCCGCCCAGGCGACGACGCTCTTCGCCATGCGGACGATAGACGGGGAGGCGCGGCCGATTGCCATCGGCACGTATATCAGTGTCGGCGGCTCGGCCGCCGAAGTCGCCTTCGCCGTCGACGATCGCTTCCATGGGCGCGGCCTCGGCACAGTGCTGCTGGAACGGCTCGCCGAAATCGGCGCCGCGAACGGTCTCCGCCGCTTCGAGGCGACGACGCTGCCCGAAAACGCGGCGATGCTGGAGGTGTTTCACGAGTCGGGCTTCGAGATCCGATCGAAGTCCGACTGCGGCACCATCGTCGTCCAGCTGTCGCTGAGTCCGACGACGGAGACGATAGCGTCCGCGGAGCGCCGGATGGCGCTCGCCACGGCCGCGTCCCTCCGGCCGCTGCTTGCGCCCGCGCGCGTGGCGGTCATCGGCGCGTCGCGCGACGAGTCGGCAATCGGACGCCGGGTGCTCCATGCGATCGTCGCCGGTGGATTCCGCGGCGGCGTCTACCCTATCAACCCGTCGGCAGACGAGCTCGAAGGGCTGCGCTGCTATCCGACGATTGGCGACGCGCCCCGGGGAATCGAGCTCGCCGTGATCGCCGTGCCGAGCGCTCGCGTGCTCGAGGTCGTCGACCAGTGCGCGGCCGCCGGCGTGCAATCGATCGTGGTCATCACCGCGGGATTTGCCGAAGCGGGCGACGCGGGCCGTGCGCTGCAGACGGCGCTCGTCGACAAGGTACGCGGGTACGGACTGCGGATGATCGGCCCCAACTGCATGGGCATCCTGAACACCGCGGCCGGCGTCCAGCTCAACGCGTCGTTTTCGCCGATCGTGCCGCCCTCCGGACGTGTCGCGTTCTCCTCGCAGAGCGGTGCGCTCGGAATGGCGATCCTCGAGCTCGCCCGCGAGCGCGGTGTCGGCCTCTCGACCTTCGCGAGCGTGGGAAACAAGGCGGACGTCTCGGGCAACGATCTCCTGCAGTATTGGGAAGCCGATCCAGCGACGGCGGTCATCCTGCTGTATCTCGAGTCGTTCGGCAATCCGCGGCGTTTCGCGCGCCTGGCGCGCCGCATC
>DASQHH010000974.1:0-1862 GCA_035632195.1 Vicinamibacterales bacterium | reverse complement strand
GAGCGCCCACACGACGAGGAGCAGCACGAGCGTGAACGCGGACATCGTCAGCATCCCCACTCGGCCAAACTCGATGTCGCTCGCCCAGCGCATCGCGGCGCGACGCGCGGACTGCGAGAGCTCGTCGAGAATGCTCTCGGCTTCACCGCGGATCTGGTCGGTGAGCCTGCGCCCCACGCCGGTGTCGAGGAGCTGCAGCGCGGCGTCGGGTCCGTCCCGCTGCTTCAGCGCGAGCGTGGCTTCGAGGTCGTTCAGCTTGCGGCCGATCAGTCCGTTGAGGCGGTCCGCATGCTCGATCATCGACGTCGTGCCGCTCGCATCGACCAGCGCGCGCAGCCGCGCGAAGCTGCGGTCGATCTTCGGCAGTGCGTCCTCGTAGGGCTTGAGATAGGACGGGTCGCCGGTAAGAAGGTAGCCGCGCTGGCTCGATTCCGCGTCGATGATGAGCGCGAGCGTCTGGTTGACCACCGTCTCCATCTCGAGCGCGGTCGACATCGCCCGGTTCGCGAATTCGAGGCGCCGGTACCCGATTTCGGCGACGCCGACGACGGCGAGCGCGACCAGCATGCCGAGAATGATCGGCACCAGGACGCGGAACGGGAGCAGACGCTTCATGACCGCAGACGATACCTCCCGGCATGGGGGGAGGGCGGAGACGCGCCAATAGCAGAGCGCGCGGATCGAAGTGACACACTATACGCCCGACGCGCGGGCATGCGACCTTCGAGGGTAAGTGTTCGTCCGACACGCGGATGCGAGACTGCCCGATACCGGTACGCCGCGGCGCCTCCTAGACTCCCCCCGGTATGCGAACCGAGGGCACGAATGAAGCGACACCTGCGACCCGCGTGTTGAAGTGGGGCTTCGTGTGGTTCGGATTCGCCGTCGCGACCGGACTGGTCGGCGTAACGGTGCACGACGCGCGGACCTTCGCGCTGGCGCAAATCCTGTTCTTCGGCTGCGTCGTGCTGTTCGTCGTATTCACGCTCGTCGGCGCCGCGCTGCCGCGCCCGATCGATGCGCGTAGTTGCGAGGCGCTGCCGCGTCACGACGAATGGTTCGATCGCTGACGGTGCGGGACGCCGCGGCGGCCCGCGCGTCCTGACGGCTCCCTCCCCCTCGCGCCCAAGCGAGGGGACCTCGACGCCGCCCCAGGGCGGCGTCTTTTTTGTCGCGTACTCAGTTCTCGTGTGCTCAGCCAGACTTACCCGATGCTGCCGCTTCAGCCGCCTTCGCGTCGGCGGCGAGTGCCACCGCGGCGTCGGTGCCGGGCGCGACGTGCCCGGCGTTCGGCGGCGGCGGACCGTAGTCGTGCGACGCGGCAGGCGCCGTCAACGTGATCTTCGGTTCGGACAGCGGTACCGGGTATCCCGGCTTGCCCGAGACGGCGACCGCGCCGGTCGTCGACGACGAGCTGCAGGCGGAAAGCGCGACGGCCGCGCAGGCGAGGACGATGGGTATCATGGTGACGAGGGTCAGTGGCTTCATGGGTGGCTCCGCGATACATGGAGATGCCGTTCACGTTAGCGCGCGGCAGCGCGCGCGGCGACCGGCAGCCCCCTCGACCTCGCGTAGGGAAAGTCCGATATCCGACGCGCGAACGACGCGCGAAGGTCGTTCCGGCGGAAGCGGCAGCGCGACCCGTGCTGGTATGATCACGCTCTCAGCGCTTGCCGGCGAAGGCCGGCGGCCCCATATCGGATACCGGGGGTGTACTGGTTTCGACGGGGGTATCGAAGCAGCGCGGGGCATGCCGAGGCGCTTGTCCTCGTAAAACTCGAGCACTCGCAAACTTAACTGCGAACGACGAAAGCTACGCTCTGGCGGCTTAATCCCGCCGGACCTCGCACCGGGCAGCGCTC
>DASQHH010000973.1:0-11546 GCA_035632195.1 Vicinamibacterales bacterium | reverse complement strand
GGGCAGGTAAGGCAGGTGGGGGCGAACATGAAGCTCGCGCGATCGTTCTACGATCGCCCGACGCTGGAAGTCGCGCGCGACCTCATCGGCAAGGTGCTCGTCCACGATCGCCGCGGCGTTCGCACCGCCGGTGTCATCGTCGAGGTCGAAGCCTACATCGGCGAATCCGATCCGGCGTGCCACGCGGCGCCGGGACCGAACCGCCGGAACGCGCCGCTCTACGGACCTCCCGGCTACGCCTACGTCTACCTGAATTACGGCATCCACACGCTCGTCAACGTGGTGACGGAAGCGGACGAATCACCGGCCGCGGTGCTCATCCGTTCACTCGATCCCGTCGACGGCATCGACGTGATGCAGCGCCGGCGCGCGCGGGCGATGAAAGGCCGCCGTCCCCGCGCGGAACGGACGCCGATTCCGCGGCACGAGCTCTGCCGCGGCCCCGGCAACCTGACGATGGCGATGGGGATCACACTGGCGGACAACCGGCGGGATCTGTCGGGCGCGCGGCTCTGGATCGAAGATCGCCGCATCCGTCCCGGCGCCGTTGCGTGGGGACCACGTGTTGGGATCCGCGTCGGTGTCGAACATCACTGGCGCGCGTCGGTGGCCAACCATCCTTCGGTGTCGGGCGGCAGGTTTTCCGCTTTGCGTTCGCGGCGGTCAGCCTCGTAATCGATCGTGGCGCGTGGCTCGCGCTAGCGACGATTGAGCCATTCCGCGAGTTGCGGCGCCTGCCTCTCGCGCAGGCGCACGCAGCCGGCAATCTGCTCCTCGGCCTGGCTGAGGGCGCGCTGCGCGGCAGGAAGCGGGTGGGCGGCAAAGAACGCCGAGACATTCTTCTGCGCTCCCGCATCGCAGAAGGCGCCCGTCGCGTGGACGATGTTGACGTCGCCGCCGAAGATGGTGACCTTCGGCGCCAGCTCGGTCCACCGCGTCGTGAGGAACGTCCACGCGCGGTCGCGCGATGACGGATTCGCGAGGAACTGAGCGAGATAGATCGCCGCGTCCTGCGTCCGAATCCTGTCGGTCAATACGAGCTGCAGCCCGCGATCGACGAGCGCCGGATCGGTGAAGTCCGCGATTGCATACAAATACCGATAGCGCTCCTCGGGCGACGTGGCTTTGTCGGCCGCGTTCAGCATCGCGTCGAACAGCTTCGCGTCGCCATGCGCGGCGGAAACCGTGACGACGGCATCGGCGAGGGTCGGATCGAGCGCGGAGCCGCCGTTCAGAGCCCTGTCGAGCATCGCGCGCGCTGTCCGGGCGACATCCGCATCCGCGCCGACGCTCCCGAGTGCGTCGACGACGACCGCGCGGAGCGCGCGGCGGTTGTCGTCGTCCGACGCCGCGGGCGTCATGCCCAGTTCGTCGTACAACGGCCGCAGGAGCGAGCGCACGAACGCCTCGAGCTTCGGACGGGTCTCGGCCGTCGTCAGATCTTCGTGGATGGACTGCAGCCGGTTTGTCACATCGCTGAGGACGCCGCTGGTGTTCTCGCGGCCGAACCCCGCGATGAGCGACAGGTAGTCGCCAATCGAGTGGCGTCCTGTCTTGACGAGCGCCCACTCGTCGTCGACGAGCGACAGCCGCTCGGGGGCGGTGAGCTTCGTTTCGACGTCCGGCGACATCTTCCGGAGCAGTTCGGGCGCGTACTCCGTGCGGTAGTAGCCGCGCGCGTCGAGGTTCGCGAAAACCCAAGGCTGACAGGCGTCACTGTTCGACGTCAACGAGCCGACGGTCGTCCCGACCTCCACCTTGTCCGACATCACGGCGCACTGGAAAGGCTGCCGGTTCGGCGAGTGCTTCGTCCCGGCGAACGCGTAGCAGACGGGAATCTGCCAGCGCTCGTCGGAGGACGCGGAGCCGTCGATAAGAAAGCGGTGCGCTGTCATCGTGGCCATGGTCGACGCGGGCATCGGGCACGACAGCGACACGCTGACGACCGGGACGCCCGGCTGGTTGACGAAGGTCGGCAGCATCCGTTCGACGGGTTTGCCCGAGCTGGCCGCGATCGACTTCGCGAAGTCCTCGGAGGTGGCGTTGGCGTACTCGTGGGCCTGCAGATAGCTGTTGATGCCCTTGCGGAAGGCGTCGGCGCCGACGTAGTTTTCGACCATGCGCAGCACGGACGCGCCCTTCTCGTAGGCAATCGCGTCGAAGGCCTCGTCGATCTGCGCCGGCGTGTCGGCTTCGGCGTGGATGGCGCGCGTCGATTTCAGCGAATCGAGGCCGAGCGCCGTCCGGTTCTCCTTCGCTTCGTCGACGTCGACGTGCCAGTCGGGGTGCAGGGCCGCGAGCGGCTTGTTGGCCATCCAGGTCGCGAACCCTTCGTTCAACCAGATGTCGTCCCACCACGCCATCGTGACGAGGTCGCCGAACCACTGGTGCGCCATCTCGTGGGCGAGGACCGAGGCGATGTTCTTGCGCGTCGAAACCGACGCGGACTTGGCGTCGGCCAGGAGGTCGGTCTCGCGGTAGAAGATCGCCGCCGTGTTCTCCATCGCGCCGGCCGCGAAGTCCGGGACCGCGAGGACATCGAGCTTGACGAACGGATACTTGACGGTGAAGTACCCGTCGTAGAAATGAAGGATCTGTTCCGCCGACTCGAGCGCAATGCGGGTGAGATCCTTCTTGTCGGGCGTCGCGCACACGCGGATCGGGATTCCGTCGGAAGCGCCGGAAGTGCACTGGAAGTCGCCGACCGCCATCGCGACGAGATACGACGACATCTTCGGCGAATCGGCGAACCGCACGGTGTGCTGCGAGGCGGACGGTCCTGGTGTATCCGACACGACGCGGCCGTTCGAGATGGCGGTGTCGCGGCGGTCGACGGTCAGCGTGACGGAGAACACCGCCTTGTACGACGGTTCGTCGAAGCAGGGAAACGCGCGGCGGGCGTCGGTCGACTCGAACTGCGTGACGGCGTAATTGCGATCCCTGCCCTTGGACAGATAAAAGCCCCGCAGCTGATCGTTCAGCACACCGGCGTAGCGGATGTGCACCGCGGTCACGCCCGCAGGGATGGGGCGAGACACGGTCAGGGTCGCGGTCTGCGCGTCTTTATCCAGGACGACGGTGGCCTTCTGCGCGGCGCCGCCGTCGCCGATGGTGACTTCGTGGAACGTGATGTCGAGTGCGTTGAGGACGATTCGAGACGCCGGCGCGCCGAGCCGGACACGGACCGTTTCATCGCCCTCGAACGCGGCGTTCGGCAGGTCGACCGTAAACGCGAGGTCATAGCGCTCGGGGTGGACGTCGCCCGGAAGTCGTTGCGCGGCCGCAGGTAATGCTGAGGCAAGAAGGCTCGATACCAGGAATGCGATCGCTCGACGCATACCCTCAATCTTACCGGTCCTGCTGGCCGGCTTGACGACCCGGGCGGCGTCGCGGTACAACAGGAGCATTGTGACGGGTCAGCAGACCTGCATGTGTAGCAGCTGTTGTTGTTGCGAGCTCGCACTGAGCTCCTGCGCCAATGGTCCGCTCGCGTGCCGATCGCTGATGACGTCCTGATCTAGTCTTCGGCGATCGCGAGACCTTCAAGGCCCGGGGAGCTCATGCAGCTTCCCGGGCCTTTTTGCTTGTACGGAGCGAGGCTTTCGCCGAGCGAGCCGACTGCGGAGCGCGAGGCTTCAGCCGAGCGAATGAGTGAGTATGACCGAACTCTTACCTCTTTTCTTGAATCTGTCCGGACGGACGGTCGTCCTGGTCGGCGGCGGGCCGGTCGCAGCGGCCAAGCTCCGGCAGTTGCGGGCGGCGAATGCCACCGTCCGGGTTGTCGCTCCGGACGTCGTCGACGCCATCGCCGACGCGGCGCCCGCGGTGACAATCGTCCGCCGTGCGTTTCAACCGTCGGATCTCGACGATGCGTGGCTGGTCGTGGCCGCGGCGACGCCGGCGGCGAACCGCGCTGTCGCGGAAGCGGCGAGCGGCCGGCGGCTGTTCGTCAACGCCGTCGACGACCCGGCGAACGCCAGCGCGTTTCTGTCGGGCGTCGTCCGCCGCGCCGGCGTGACGCTGGCGATCTCCACGAGCGGCGACGCCCCTGCTCTGACGTCGCTGCTGCGCGAGGCGATCGACGAGGTGCTGCCGGCCGAGCTCGACCGATGGGTGGATGTCGCGCGTGGTGAGCGCGCCGTCTGGAAGCGAGACGGCGTCGAGATGGGCGCGCGCAAGCCGCAGTTGCTCCGCGCGCTGAATGCGCTGTACGCGCAGGAGCCGACGCTGTGAATCAGCAGCGCGTATCTCTTGTCGGCGCCGGACCGGGCGATCCGGGGCTGCTCACGCGCACCGCCATCGCGAGGCTGCGCGCCGCGGATCTCGTGCTCTACGACGCGCTAATCGATCCACGGATTCTGAAATACGCGCGCAAGGCGCAGAAGTTCTTCGTCGGCAAGCGGGCGAACCGCCATGCGATGACGCAGCAGGCGATCCACGCGCTGATGATCCGCGCGGCGCGGCGCGGGCGTCGAGTCGTGCGGCTGAAGGGCGGCGACCCGTTCGTCTTCGGCCGCGGCGGCGAAGAAGCGCTCGCGCTCGAGCATGCCGGCGTCGCATACGAGGTGGTCCCGGGCGTCACGAGCGCGGTCGCCGCGCCTGCGGCGGCGGGCATTCCGGTGACCCACCGCGGCGTCGCGTCCGCCTTTCTGGTCGTTACCGGGCACGACGCGGACGCGTTTGCCGCGGCTGTCGGCGGCGTCGCGCCGAACGGCGTGACGCTCGTGATTCTGATGGGCCTCGGACGGTCGGCGCCGATCGCGGCGGCGCTCGTCGCGCGCGGCTGGACGCGAAAGACGCCGGCGGCGGTGATCGCCGGCGCGACCACAGCGGGTCAGCAGGTGTGGCGCGGCACGCTCGCGGATCTCGAATCGGACCGCGTCGAGATGACGGGCAACAGGGCGGGAACGATCGTCGTCGGGGACGTCGTCGCACTCGGATTGCAGGTGGGTCAGGCGGAGAGCGGGGCTTCAATCGAGCGGGGGAAAGCGGAGCGCGAGGCTTCAGCCGAGCGGGGGAAACATGTCAGTCGTAGATGATCCGAAAACGTTTGGCCGAGCGCGTCTGTCGTTCGCCGACGCGCACGACATCGAGGAGTTCGTGGCCACGCTCGAGCAGTACGAGCGCGGCGAGCTGACCGCCGACCAGTGGCGGGCGTTCCGCCTCGTGCGCGGCACTTACGGGCAGCGCCAGGCCGAGGACGCGCAGATGCTGCGCGTCAAGATTCCGCAGGGCGTGCTCCAGAGCGACCAGCTCAACGCGCTCGCGGACGTCGGCGAGCGGTTCTCGCGCGGGTTCGGGCACATCACGACGCGGCAGAACGTCCAGTTCCATTTCGTCAAGCTGCACGACGTCGAGCCCGCAATGCGCGCGCTGGCGGGCGCGGGGCTGACGACGCGCGAGGCCTGCGGCAACTCGGTGCGGAACATCACCGGCTGCCCGTACGCGGGCGTCGCGGCGGACGAACGCTTCGACGTTACACCGTACGCGGAAGCGTTGACGCGCTATCTGCTGCGGCACCCGCTGAGCTCGACGCTGCCGCGCAAGTTCAAGATCGCGTTCGAGGGCTGCGCGGGGGATCACGTCGCGCTGGCCATCAACGATCTCGGTTTCCGCGCGGTCCCCGGGCCGGACGGCGCATACGGCGGGCGCGGGTTCCGCGTCACCGCCGGCGGCGGCACGGCCATCATGGTCACCAACGCGGGCGTGCTGCACGAGTTCCTGCCGGCGTCCGAAATCCTGCGCTCGGCCGAAGCCGTGCTGCGCGTGTTCAAGCGGTTCGGCGACTACCAGCACAAGCAGCGCAATCGCATGAAGTTCATGATCAAGACGCTGGGCTGGACGCGCTGGCGCGAGGAGTACGAGCGCGAGCTGACGGCGTGCCGGCTGCGCGGCGACGTCCCGGCCCTCGATATCGAACCGCCGCAGTCCGAGCTGAAGCCCGATCCCGTCCAGGATTCCTCGCCCTCGCCCGGACAGATCGCCGCGCGCGTCAACGCGGGGCGCGTCAGCGGGCCCGGCCTGACGCCCGTGGTCGTTCCCCTGTTCCAGGCAGGCGACGACGCATACGCGCGGTGGCGCGCGACGAACGTGCGACCGCAGAAGCAGTTCGGCTATGTCATGGCGACCGCGACGGTACCGCTCGGCGATGTGACGTCGGCGCAGCTCCGCGTGATCGCCGACCTCGCGCGCGCCTACGGCGACGGATCGGTCCGCGTGACGCCGGAGCAGGATCTCGTGTTCCGCTGGGTCAGTGCGAGCGAGGTCCGGCAGCTCTATCGCCGGCTCGCGGCGTGCGGACTTGGTCTCGCCGAAGCGGGAACGATCGCCGACGTGACCAGCTGCCCGGGCGCCGAGTCGTGCCGCCTCGCGGTCACGCAGTCGCGCGGGCTCGGCCGGCTGCTCGAAGACCATCTGAGAGCGCGGCCCGACCTCATCGCCGCGGCGGACGGCACGCGGATCAAGATCAGCGGCTGCCCGAACGGCTGCGGCCAGCACCATGTAGCGACGATCGGCTTCCAGGGGAGCGTGCGGCGCCTCGGCGCGCGTGCGGTGCCGCAGTACTTCGTCATGGTCGGCGGCGGGACGGACCTGCACGGTGCGTCGTTCGCGCGGCTCGCGGCCAAGGTGCCGGCGCGCCGTATTCCGCAGGTCGTGGAGCGGCTGGTCGACCTCTACGCGCGCGAGCGCGCGTCGGGCGAGAGCGCGGACGCCTTTTTCGGCCGCATCGACGTCGACCGCGTGAAAACGGTCCTCGCGGATCTCGAGCGGCTGCAGCCCGGCGACGCGGCGCCCGCGGACTTCGTCGACCTAGGCGAAGCGGAGGAGTTCGCGCCGGTCGTCATGGAAGGCGAGTGCTCGGCGTAAATAGCAATCTACGCATGCGGATGCGTCGATTTGCATTTGAGGATCGCGTCTGGTATAGTCGGCCGCACAACTGAATACGGCGCTTTATCCAGAGTGGCTGAGGGACAGGCCCGGCGACGCCACGGCAACCACGCGACGGCTCGGTCGCGGTTCAGGTGCCAATTCCTGCTCCCCGCTCGGGCGGGGGAGAGATAAAAGGTACATGAGCCCAGTCGGCACTATCAGCAACGTCGCTGTTCTCGGTTTCGGCACCGTCGGTTCCGCACTGGCGCGCCGCCTGACCTCGGTCCACACACCGCGCGGACTCCGCCTCACCCATATTCTCGATCGCCGCGCGGACGCGAAACGCCCCCTGCATCCGGCGCTCGGCGGCATCCGCTGGACGACGTCCATCGTCGACATCCTCGAGAGCGACGCCGACATCGTCGTCGAAGCGATTGGCGGCATCGATCCCGCCGCGGTGTGGATTCGGGGCGCGCTCGCCGCCGGCAAATCGGTCGTGACCGCCAACAAACAGGTGGTCGCGCGCGAGGGGCTGCGGCTGCTCACGCTCGCGGCGCGCCAGGGAAGGCAGCTGCGCTTCGAGGCCGCCGTCGGCGGCGCGATGCCGGTGGTTCGCGCCATCGGCGACGGTCTTGCGGGCGACAGCCTGACGCGCATCGACGCGATTCTCAACGGCACGACGAATGCGGTCCTTTCCACGATGGAAGCCGCTGGATGTTCGCTGGAGTCGGCGCTGGCGGACGCGCGCGCCCGCGGCTTCGCGGAGGCCGATCCGGCCGCCGATCTCGACGGAAGCGACGCCCGCGCGAAGCTCGCCATCCTGTGCGCGCTCGCCTTCGGGGTGCTCGTGCGCCCGGACCAGATCGAAGCGCGCTCGACCGCCGGTGTCACGGCGGCCGACGTCGGCGCGGCCCGCTCCGAAGGACGCGCGATCCGACAGGTCGCGCACGCCGACTACGACCGGGTGCGCTCGCGCCTGACCGCGTGGGTTGCGCCGATTGCCGTCGACGCCGACTCGATGTTCGCGGCGACCGTGGGTCCGCGGAATGCCGCGATCGTCACGGGCGAGCACTCCGGTGAAACGACGATGACCGGGACGGGCGCCGGAGGGGATGCGACGGCCGTCGCCATCATTGCGGATCTCGTGGCGATTGCGCGCGACCGCGCGGCCATCGTGCCGCCGCCGCGGCTCGCGACGCCCCGGACGATCGCCGGATTCAGCGAAGCCGGAGCCGAGCCGTTCGATATTCTTGCGGAGGTTGTGTGAGCGCGTTCATCGGTCTGCAGTGTCACTTGTGCAAGGCGCAGTTTCCTCCCGAGGCGTTGTACGTCTGCGACCGCTGCCTCGGTCCGCTCGAACCGGTGTACGACTATCGAGCCGTGCACCTGACGCGAGCCGACGTCGAGCGCCGTCCGAAGAACCTGTGGCGCTACCAGGAACTGCTGCCCATCGCCGACCGTCCGCGCACCGGGTTCAACTCGGGGTTCACGCCGCTCGTCCGCTGCGACCGGCTGGCCGCGCGCCTCGGCGTCGACGAGCTCTACGTCAAGGACGATTCGGTCAACCATCCGACGCTCTCCTACAAGGACCGCGTCGTCTCCGTCGCCGCCACACGCGCCGTCGAGCTGGGGTTCGCGGTGCTTGCGTGCGCGTCGACCGGCAATCTCGCCAACAGCGTCGCGTCGCACGCGGCCCGGATTGGCATCGACTGCTGCGTCTTCATTCCCGACAATCTCGAGGCGGGCAAGATCCTCGGCTCGGCGATCTACAACCCGACGATCCTCGCGATTGCGGGCAACTACGACGACGTGAACCGTCTGTGTACGCAGGTGGCGGACCGCTACGGCTGGGGATTCGTCAACATCAACCTGCGCTCGTACTACGCAGAGGGCGCCAAGACGATGGGGTTCGAGATCGTCGAGCAGCTCGGATGGAAGTACCCGAAGCACCTCGTGTCGCCGGTCGCCGGCGGCACGCTGCTGCCGCGCATCGTCAGGGGCTTTCGCGAGCTGCGCGAAGTCGGCCTCGCCGACGGCGATCTGCCGAAGGTGTACGCCGCGCAGGCGGCGGGCTGCGCTCCGGTCGTGAACGCGCTGGACGCCGGACTCGAGCATCCGGAGCCGGTGCGGCCGAACACCATCGCGAAGTCGATTGCGATCGGCAATCCGGCGGACGGATACCAGGTGATTCAGAGCGTGCGTTCGACAGGAGGCGCCGGCGCGGCCGTCAGCGACGCTCAGATCGTCGACGCGATCCAGCTGCTGGCGGAGACTGAAGGCATCTTCACGGAGCCCGCCGGCGGCACGACACTCGCCGCGACGATTGACCTGATTCAGCGCGGCATCATCCCGCGCGACGAATCGATTGTCGTCTGCGTCACCGGCAACGGCTACAAGACCGCCGAAGTCGTCAGTGGACGGCTCGCCGAGCCGGTGCGGCTGACGCGCGCGTTCAAGGATTTCGAGGCGTGGTGGGCGAGCGAACGTTCAGCGACGGCCGCCGGCGCCTGAGGCCGTCGAGCTCGATACGATCGGGAGCTTGAACTCCATCGCGCGGCCGTTGCGCAGCACCTTGACGGTGGCCGTCGATCCGATCTTCGAGTCCGCGATCATCTTCGACAACTGCGACGGGTCGTCGATCTTCTGACCGTTGAGCCCGACGATGATGTCGCCGGGGCGCAGGCCGGCCTGGTAGGCTTCGGACACCCGCGTCATGCGGGTCACGATCGCCCCGTTCGTGTTGGGCGCGCCGAACTCTTCCGCGTACTGCGGCGTCAGTTTTTCGACCGCGATCGACCCGATCGATCCACGCCGCACTTCGCCGTACTTCATCAGATCGTCGACGACGTGCCTGGCCAGGTTGCTGGGCACGGCGAAGCCGATGCCCTGATAGCCCCCGCTCTGGCTGAAGATGCCGGTGTTGATGCCGACCAGCTCGCCTCGCGTGTTGATGAGCGCGCCGCCGGAGTTGCCCGGATTGATCGCCGCGTCGGTCTGGATGAAGTCCTCGTAATCCGCGAAGCCGACGCCCGCGCGTCCCGTGGCGCTGACGATGCCGGCCGTCACGGTCTGACTGAGCTGGAACGGACTGCCGATCGCGAGCACCCACTCGCCGACTTTCAGCTGGCTCGAGTCGCCCCAGGGCACGACCGGAAGGCCGGCAAGGTTCGCCTTCACGAGCGCGATGTCGGTCATCGGATCCGTTCCGATGATGCGGCCTCGGATTTCACGCTTGTCCGGCAGGGTGATCGTGATTTCGGTTCTGGCGGCGCTGTCCTCGCCGATGACGTGGTTGTTGGTGACGATGTAGCCGTCGGCGGAGATCATGACGCCCGAGCCGAGGGACAGCGAGCGGCGGTCGCGCGGGGCGAACATGTCGCTGTCGCCGAAGAAATACCGGAAGAAATCGTCCTGCGCGAAGGGCGACCGCTGCTGCTGCCGGACGACCTGCAGCGAAGAGATGTTGGCGACGCCTTTCACGGCCGACGCGGCGACGCGGGTGAAATCGGGGCCGGCCGCGGCCGCCGGCAGCGGCGCCGTTCGAGGCGCGGGCGGCGTCGCCGCCTGGGGCGCAGGCCCCGGCGCGGCGATCGTCTCCGCGCGCGAATCGGACGCGCTGCGCATCCGTCCGGTGACGACCAGCCCCGCGACGAATCCGGCGGCGACGAAGACCAGCGAAAAGAACAGGCGCCGGACCACGGTCAGGACACCGAAATGCGGCGCGTGCCCCGGCCCGCGGCTTTCGGCATCGTGATCGTGAGGATGCCGTCCTTGAGGTCGGCGTTGATCGCGTCGACGTCAATCGGCTCGGGCAGGGTGAACGTGCGCGAGAAGTGGCCGTGTCCCCGCTCGACTCGGTGGAACTGTTCGCAGGGGATGTCGCGTCCCGGCGCCGAGCTCCGCGCGCCGCGGATGACGATCCGCGACTCTTCCCCGTGGATTTCGATTTGATCGCGCGTCAAGCCGGGCAGCTCCGCGGTCAGTACGTACTCGCTCGCCGTTTCGTAGAGATCGACCGGCGGTGTCCAGCCGGGCGCGTCTGCGCCCACGAGCTGACCGAGATGTTCGTGGAGGGCGAGGAGATCGCGCAGCGGATCCCACCGCGTGAAGGCCACATCTGGCATCGTAACACACCGCCTCGTGATAGGCTTAAGGGCTCTGAACCATGGCATCTTCGATTCAAGCGACACGCATCCGTAAAGGGATGTTGATTAAGCTCGACAACGACTTATTTCGCATCCTCGATCTGCACCACCTGACGCCGGGGAACAAGCGCGCGCACATCCAGGTGCGCATGCGCAATATCCGCACCGCGACGCTCGCCGACCACAAGTTCCGGGCGGAGGAAGACGTCGAGCGCGCGGTCCTTGACGAGCGGGAGATGCAGTACCTCTACAACGACACCGACAACTACTACTTCATGGACACGTCGACCTACGAGCAGATCCACATCACCGTCGAGGCGCTCGGCGATTCGAAGGACTATCTCATCGCCGACGCGACCATTCGCGTCGAGTTCTACGAGAGCGAGCCGGTCGGGATCGAGCTGCCGCCGACGGTGGACCTCCTCGTGAAATCGACGGTACCGGGCATCAAGGGCGCGACGGCGAGCGCCCAGGTGAAGCCGGCCACGCTCGAAACGGGGCTCGTCGTGCAGGTGCCGCCGTTCATCAACG
>DASQHH010000972.1:0-4063 GCA_035632195.1 Vicinamibacterales bacterium | reverse complement strand
GGACGATGGTGTTCGTGGCGCTCGACGGTCACCACAATTCCGGCGAGGGTTCCGCGGTGGGGAACAAGTGGCTGGCCGACAACCGCGGGAGATTGTTCGCGAAGACGGCGCTCGCCATCAACGTGGAGCATCCCTCGACGGTGCAGACGCAGTCGCGTCCGCGCTACTACAACGCGAACGAGATCGTCTGGGGCAACACGTACATGCCGCAGCAATGGTATGCGGGCGGTTCATCGCGGCCGGAGCTGGAAAAGATCGCGACGAGTGCCTTCAGGCTCTTTGGCGCGACGATGGACCTGTATCCAAGCCCGGTGCCGCCGGCGAGCGACATGAGCGCGTTCTGCCGGTTTCTTCCGGGCATCGACACGAGTGAATTCCATCAGTACTTCCACACGGATCTCGAAACCCCGCAGACGGTGCCGTGGACCGGGCTCGAAGCGTCGACGCGCGCGTACGCGAAGATCGTGGACGAAGTGAACAAACTGCCGCTGGGCACATTCCAGCGGCCCGACGAAATGCTGCGGACGCAGGGCGCACGCTCGCGCAATTGGGAGCGCGAGGCTTCAGCCGAGCGGAGGGAGGGAGGACTGTGATGCGGATTCGAATCGCACTCGTCGTCGCGCTCGCGGTTGTGTACGCCAGCGCCCTTCGTCTGACCGGCCAGGCCGGAGGCGGTGTCGCCGCGCAGGGTCAGCGTTCCACGGCGCGCGACTGGACGCAGGACATGGCGATGAAGATCGCCGAACCGTTCACGCTGGCGAGCGTCGGCGACGTGATCATCGTCCGGCCGGCGTCCCGCCTGAACGATGCCGGCCTGCAGAGCGCCCTGAAGGTGATCCACGACAGCGACGCCGGCTTCGGTAACTTCGAGTCGTTGATCCGCGACGAGCGCACGTTCGAAGGGCCGCTCGGCGGCAGCATGACCGGCACGAAAGAAGTGGCCGCCGACCTCAAGGCGATGGGATTCACGCTGATGAACCGCGCCGGGAATCACCTGATGGACGCCGGGGTCGAAGGCATCTTCGAAACCACGCGGCTGATGGACGAGGCGGGGCTCGCCTACGCCGGATTCGGCCGCAATCTGGACGAGGCGCGCGCGCCGCGATTTGCCGAAACGCCGAAGGGACGCATCGGGCTCGTCGGCATGTACAGCGAAATCGCCGGCGGACAGTCGCGGCTCGCGGCCACCTACCGTGCCGGCATCACCGGCGGCCGCGCCGGGCTCAACGCGGTGAACCTGACGCGCGCCATCGCTGTGACGCCGGAACACCTCGCGCTGCTCAAACGGGTGAAGGAGGGCGTGTTCGAGCGCCGCGGCGACTACACGAATCCGGTGCGGCCGCCGTCGGGCGACACGGCGAACACCGTCGACCTGTTCGGCACGCTGTACAAAGCGGGCAGCAAGCCGGGCGAGCTGACGTACGCGATGAACGCGCGCGACCTGCAGGACAACCTGCGCAGCATCAAGAACGGCAAGCAGTACGCGGATTTCATGATTGCGACGATCCATGCCCACCAGGGCGACTCGATTCTGCAGTCGTTCCTGTTCGAGGACCATCCGCCGGACTTCCTCGTCGAGCTCGCGCACGCGTCGATCGACAACGGTGCCGACGCGTTTGTCGGCCACGGGCCGCACGTGCTGCGCGGCATCGAGATCTACAGGGGCAAGCCGATCTTCTACGACCTGGGCGAGTTCTTCCGCGAGTGGGACTGGAGCTGCGACTGCAATTTCAGTCCGAACGGCGACGTGACGCAGGCCGAGAACGTCGTAAGGGGCCTCGAGGCGCGCGGCGTCGTCGAGCCGATCAACTACGAGAGCGCGATCGCCGTGAGCAGGTTCGACAAAGGACAACTCCAGGAAGTCCGCGTCTATCCGATCTGGGCGCGGCACGACGGACCGCTGTCGCGCCGGGGCATCCCGATGACGGCGCCGCCGCCCATCGCGCAGCGCATCCTGCAGCGGCTGCAGAAGCTGTCCGAGCCGCTCGGCACGCGGATCGCCATCGAAAACAACGTCGGAGTAATCCGTGTCGCGCCGGGGCGGCCGACGTCACAGCAGTAGCGCGAGGGAGTCATGCGCAGGTTTCTCGTCGTGACGCTGGCGCTGGCAGCGCTTCCGATCGCCGGGGCGGCGCAGCAGCTGCTGCAGTGGCCGCTGCCGCCGACGGGTCAGGCATACTCCGACATCGACGGCCATCGTCTTCATGCGCTGGTCGTCGAGCAGGCGGCCATCTCGCGCCGGTACCGCGACGAGGGGCATCCGCAGTTCTGGGGACGAATCACCGGCACGTCGTCTGACGCCGAATCGGCGAACTGGCTGGCGGCTCACTTCAAGCGCATCGGGCTGTCCGACGTCCGAATCCAGCCAATCGATCTGCCGCCGCAGTGGATGCCGCAGTCGTGGACGATCACCGCTTCCGCCGGCGCGACCCCGCTGCAGCTCGATCGATCCGCGACACCGGCCTACGGTACGCCGGGCACGACGGCTGACGGCATCGACGTGGACGCGGTATGGGCCGGCACCGGCAGCGAGGCGGACTTCTCCGGCCGCGACGTCCGCGGCAGGGCCGTGTTCATGTTCAGCATGCCGCTGCCAGGGTCGATGAACAATACGGCAACGCTCGAGGGCGGGCCAAAGCGCGCGGAACAGAAGGGCGCGGCGGCCGTGTTCGAGGTGATCGCGCTGCCGGGCAATCCGCGCAACGTGCTGTATCCCGCGCGCGTCGACGTGCCGGTGTTCGCGCTCGGAATGGACGATGGCTACGCGATCCGCGATCTGATCGGCATGTCTCCAATCCCTCCGCGCGTGCACATCCGGCTCGATGTCAAACAGGTGCCGAACGAGAAATCCGCGCTCGTGTGGGGCACGCTGCCTGGAAGAAATGACGCGACCGGCGAAACGATCTATGTGATGGCCCACCGCGACGGCTGGTTCGACGCGGCCACCGACAACGCATCGGGCGTGGCGACGATGATCGGTCTGGCGGAACACTTCGCGAAGGTGCCGAGGGAGCGTCGGCGCCGGACCATCGTGTTCGTCGGTCTCGACGGCCACCACAACGACTCGGGCGGCGTCGGCCGCATGTGGATGGCCGACCATCGCGATCAGTTGTTCGGGAAGACGGCCCTCGCGATCAACGCGGAGCATACGTCGACCGTGCAGACATACGTCTACGGAGAGAAAATCCGCCGCGCGAACACATACACCGCCCAGCTCTGGTATGCGGGCGGTCCGTCAAGGCCAAAACTGCAGGACCTGGCGGTGAGCGCTTTCCAGGAATTCGGCGTGCCGATTTACAACGAGCCGGAGCAGGCGCCGCCGCCCGGGGATCTCGGCCGCTTCTTCCGGTTCGTCCCCGGCGTGGACGCCGGCGACTTCAACATGTATTTCCACACTGACGCGGAGACGCCGGAAACCGTCCCGTGGACCGGGCTCGAAGCCGGGACGCGGGCGTACGCGCGCATCATCGACGGCGTCAACCTGCTCGATCTCAAGGATCTCCAGCGTCCACCGGAGCCGGAGCCGAGGACGGGCCGCCAGTGAGCCTGATCACGCCGGTCGTTCAGCGCTGGATAGACGACGGCCGCCGCGACCCCGACACCTTGTGGGCGCAGGCGGCTGACGCGTTGCCCTGGTTCAGAAAGTGGGACCGCGTCTTCGAGTGGGAGCCCCCCACATTCCGCTGGTTCATCGGCGGGCAGACGAACATCGGCTACAACGCGGTGGATCGCCACGTGCGCGACGGCGACGGCGGACGGGCGGCCCTCATCGCCTTCAACGAGCGCGGCGGGCGCGTCGTCCTGACCTACGCGCAGCTCCTGTACGAAGTGCAGCGGATCTCCGCGGCGCTGCGTGGGCTCGGCATCGGCAAAGGCGACCGCATCACGATTTATATGCCGCCGTGCGCCGAATCGATCGCGCTGATGCTGGCGACGCTTCGCATCGGCGCGATTCATTCCATCGTCTTCGCCGGGTTCGGCGCGCAGGCGCTTGGCGATCGCATCTCGGCCAGCGGGTCGCGCGCGGTGTTCGCCACCGATGTCGTCTACCGCAAGGGACAGA